>JAZUKT010000031.1:0-11911 GCA_045643445.1 Eubacteriales bacterium | reverse complement strand
CGCTGTACAGCGCGCCGCCGATCGTGTCGTCCGGCTGATACGTCGCGAGGATCGAATAGTGGTCGACGGACATGGCGTGTTCCGTATCGCGCACCGTCGTACCCGCACGGTAGGCGATGCCCCATTCTTCGAGAAATTCGTTCAGATTCGTGAGATTCCCGACGTATTCGGGATCACAGAAAACGAGCAGGCAGCCGCGGCGGTCGAGGAACGAGTCGATCTTCTCGATCTCGTTGAAATCGTCGTCCTCCGCCTCCGCGCCGACGAAATCGTACATCGGGTTATAGATGACGAGGATGCGGCAGTCTTCGTCGAGCGTGTCCTTCGTGAGATCGGCCATTTTCACCTCAAAGCCGTTCTCGTCGAAGACGCTGGCGAGCGCGAGCGCCGCTTCCGTATTGAGCGATTCGCCGTGCTCCGTCGTGAACGCCACCTTCGGCTTGTCCGTCTGCGTCACCTGCATGATGCCGGAGATCAGTTTCTTTTCGCCGGAGTACGCCCAGACCGTGCTGAGATCGGACACGTCGTTATAGGTAAAGAACGCCGTCGCCTTGAAGTTGCGGACTTCCCCGCCGGACTCAACGATCACGTTCGTCGTGTCGATGTCGGTCGCCGTCGTCGCGTACCATTCCTTGAAGAAGGACGGATTCTTGACGACGCTCGTGCAGTCGACGTGGACGTTGTCGAACGCTTCTTCGAGCTGGAGCGCCGTCGTGTAGACGTAGCGCGTGAACGACGAATTCGTGCCGTTCATCAGTTCGTCCGGCTCGCTCGCGAAGTGGATGTTCACGTCTTCGGTCACGTCGGACATGATCTCCTTCGCCTCTTCGGAGAGCGTGAAGACCCGTTCTTTGGTCATGTCGATATACCAGAGGTATTTCTGTGCCAATGCGGTGAAGATAATGTTGAGGATGACGACGAACGCGATGAACGCGATCGTAAAGACGGTTGCAACGGAGCCGTACTTGAATTTTTTCGTTTCGGTAAAGGATGTTTTCATGTCGCGGCCTCCTTATGCGTATCTTCTTCTCTCACAGATCCGCACGCTGAGGAACAGGAACACGGTCGTGATCGAAAGATAGTAAACGGCGGCGGCCACGTCGAACACCCCGTAGGTGAAATTGACGTAGCGGGCGTACACGGAGATCCAGTTGAGGACGTAGCGCAGGGCGTAGGTGTCGATGAGGTTATTGAAAATCCCGGCCGCCGCAAAGACGAGCAGGATGGCCATCGTACCGATCGACGCCGTGACCGTGCTCTCCGTCAGCGTGGAGACGAAGATGCCGACCGAGATGAAGCACATCCCGATAAGGAGCATGGCGATGAGACAGCCGACGGCTTTTCCGACGTTCGGTTCGCCGTAGCCGAAAAGCGGCAGGTAGTAAACGCAGCTCAGGAGTACCGTGCCCGCGAACATCGTGAAGGCCGCGAGGAATTTGGCAAACACCATCGCGGGGATCGAGACGGGCGAGGTCATGAGCAGCTGCTCCGTTCTCGTGCGGCGTTCTTCCGCGAAGGAACGCATGGTAAGCAGCGGCACGATGACGATATAGCCGAAAATCATGATCTGAAAGTAGCCGGAGACGTCCGAGGTCTGCGACTGCATCGTGGAGATGGCAAACATAAAGCCGGACACCGCCAGGAACACCGCCAGGAAAATATACCCGAGCGGCGTCGTGAAATAGGTGCGCATTTCTTTTTTATAAATGGCAAACATGGCTGATTCCTCCGATGATCACGCTTTTTTCGAGGCGCGGTCCATCAGACGGATGAACACTTCCTCGAGATTCATGCCGACGGTTTCGAGTCCGACAAGCGGCCAGCCCTTCTCGCTCATGGCGTAGAAGATCGGCTTGCGGACGTCCGCGCCCCGTTCCGATTCGACGAGATACGTATAGCTGTCGGCGTCGCGTTCTCCGGTCGCCTCGACGCTCACCACGCCGGGGATCGTCCGGAGCGCACTCTCCACCTCGCGCTGCGGTCCGCAGATCTTCGCCGCAAACCGGCGCTTTTCCTCGACCGCTTCGGTGATGTTTTCGGTCTTTTCGTCCGCGATGATCCGGCCTTCGTTGATGATGATGATGCGGTCGCACACCGACTGCACTTCCGAGAGAATGTGCGTCGAGAGGATGACCGTATGCGTCTTGCCGAGGTTGCGGATGAGGTTGCGGATCTCGATGATCTGCTTCGGGTCAAGGCCGACCGTCGGCTCGTCGAAAATGATCACGGGCGGATTGCCGACCAGCGCCTGTGCGATGCCGACCCGCTGCCGGTAGCCCTTCGAGAGATTCTTGATCAGGCGGTTCTTCACGTCGTCGATCTTCGTCACCCGGCGGATCTCGGCGAGATGCTTGGCGCGGTTCAGTCGGCATCCCTTGATCTCGTACACAAAGCCGAGATATTCGTCGACGGTCATATCCATGTAGAGCGGCGGCTGCTCCGGCAGGAATCCGATCAGCTTTTTCGCCTCGTTCGGATTTTCAAGGATGTCGATCCCGCCGACCTTCGCCTCACCGGACGTCGAGGAGAGATAACCCGTGAGAATGTTCATCGTCGTCGATTTGCCTGCGCCGTTCGGGCCGAGGAAGCCGACGATCTCTCCTTTGTTCACTTTGAAACTGATGTTGTCCACGGCGTATTTCGTGCCGTAGGCTTTTACAAGATTGTTTATCTCAATCATAGGACGGTTTTTTCCTCCGATCCGTGTTGTCAAGGATAATCCAGTATCATTATAACACCGATTTATTAATTAATCTTGAACGGAAGGTGAGAGGAATGTGGAAATTTGTCGCCCGACAGACAAAAAGAACGCGCAGGACGTTTGTGTCTGCACGTTCTTTGAGTTGGCTGGAATATAGGACAGGCTAAAGCGTTCGTGCTACTTTTCTTCTTTGCGAGAAGAAAAGTAGCAAAAGAAGGACGCGTCTCAGTCCTGGGTGTTTCGACCTTTGCGAAGGTCGCCAAGGGACGCTGTCCCTTGCCCCTGCGAGCCTTTGAAAAGGCTCGACCGAAACTTTCTGGCGGACAAAGTTAAGTGCAAGTCCTAACGCTCTGCACTCACTTTGTTTGTCCTACCCCGTCTAAACTTTTCGCCAGGCCTTTTCCCAAAAGGCCGCGTTCCCCGCGTTCCCCTCGTTCCCCTTACTTCAGTTCGATAATGGACTCATCCCACATATCGGGCGCTTCGTAGCCGAGGAGGTTGACGACGGTAGCGGCGACGTTCGAGAGGCCGTAAGCGCCGTCTTTTTTGACGGTATACTTGTCCGCGTGGGCGTTGTCGTAGAGGATGCACGGAACGGGATTGAGCGTATGGCTTGTCTTGGCCTTGAGCGAGCCGTCCGCGTTGCGCTTCGGCGCTTTCGTTTTCTTATCGAATTCGGCCATTTCGTCCGCATTGCCGTGGTCTGCCGTGATGATGGCGACGCCGCCGACTTCATCGACGACCGGGAGGATCCGGCCGAGCTGCAGATCCAGCGCTTCGAGCGAGCATACCGTCGCTTCAAGCGAACCGGTGTGTCCGACCATATCGCCGTTCGGGAAGTTCACGCGCAGGCAGTCGTACTTGCCCGAGCGGAGCGCTTCGATGAGGCGGTCGGTGATCTCGGCGCACTTCATCCACGGACGCTGCTCAAACGGCACGACGTCGGACGGGATCTCTTCGTAGGTTTCGAGTTCATCGGAGAATTTGCCGCTGCGGTTGCCGTTCCAGAAGTAGGTCACGTGGCCGTACTTCTGCGTTTCGGACAGCGCGAACTGACGGATGCCCGTGCCCGCGAGATATTCGCCCATCGTGTTCGTGATCTCCGGCGGAGAAACGAGATACTTGTTCGGAATGTGCAGATCGCCGTCGTATTCGAGCATACCGGCATATACCACGTCCGGCACTCTCACGCGGTCGAATTTGTCGAAATCCGCACCGCCGTCGAAGGCCTTCGAAATTTCAATGGCACGGTCGCCGCGGAAGTTGTAGAAGATAACGGAGTCGCCGTCCTCGATCGTGCCGACCGGCTTGCCATTTTCAGCAATGACGAACGGATCGAGATCCTGGTCGATGGCGTGCGTTTCGTTCCGCAGCGTCACAACCGCGTCACGGGCGCTCGCAAACTGACGGCCTTCACCGAGCACGTGCGTCTTCCAGCCGAGATCCACCATCGCCCAGTTGGCCTCGTAACGGTCCATCGTGATCTTCATACGGCCGCCGCCCGACGCGATCTTGATATGGCATTTGTCGTCGGAAAGACCGGCGATATAGGCTTCAAACGGATCAATATAATCGAGCGCGGACGTTTCGCCGACATCACGGCCGTCAAGCAGGATGTGGATGCGGATCTCGGATACGCCCTCTTCCTTCGCCTTCGCCACCATGGCCTTGAGGTGGTCGATGTGGCTGTGGACGTTGCCGTCGGAGAAGAGGCCGAGGAAGTGCAGCGTCGATTTCTTCGCCTTCACGTTCGAAATGAGCGTCTGCCACGTCTCGGAGGCGAACATTTTGCCGGTCTCAATGGAGAGCGAAACGAGCTTCGCGCCCTGCGCAAATACCTGCCCGGAGCCGAGCGCGTTGTGGCCGACTTCGGAGTTGCCCATGTCGTCGTCCGTCGGGAGTCCGACTGCCGTGCCGTGCGCCTTCAGTTTCACCATCGGATACTTCGCCATCAGCTTGTCGAGATTCGGCGTGCGTGCGAGCGATACCGCATTCGCCTCCGAATCGGCCGCCATGCCGACGCCGTCCATGACGATCGTCAGTACCGGGCGGATCCCTTCAAAGCCCGCGTGCTTGTTGAGAGTTTTCATGTTGTTTTCCCCTTTTTCGTATATATTTTTTATTTTTTTACCTGATTTTTCAACTGCCCGTACAGATTGACGACTTCGACGCCGTTCTGCTCCGCCAGATGCACGGTCTGCGCCGTTCCGCTGCGGATCGTGCCGTCGTAATACGCAATGCAGCGCGCGGCGTGCTCCGTCATGAACCGGTTGCGTTCCTTCATGCAGGTGGGATTGTAGAAATCCGACGCGTAGCCGACCCACGACGCCTGCCCTTTCAGCTGCTGATACGCCCGCAGATCGGACAGCCGCGTCCACCGCATCGTCTGATCGCGGCAAGGAAGCGCCAGCCATAATTCGATCTCCGGCGTAACGCGCTTTTCGAGCACGACGCCCTCTCCGGCCAGCATATCGAAGCCGACCGCGCCGCCGCACAGAAAGTAGCGGAAGCCGTCCGTCACAGCCCGCCGGATCTCCCGCTGAAGCCGGATGGCCAGTTCGGTCCGCCCGTTTTCCGGGATCGTCCGGTGCCCGGTGAAACAGCAGGTTTTCTCCCGCATCCAGACGCCGGGAAGCGTCTCCGCTGACAGCATAATTCCTCCTCGCGTGCTTGACATTCCCGCACGGCCGTGTTATACTGAATTTGCCTTTTCGTCTGTCGGAAGGCAGTTTGTTCCAACGTATTTTATTATACCACATTTTGCGGCGGTTTACAGCGTTTTCGGCAAACTATTTTCATGTTTTTTTACGATTCCCCCGCCGTTTCTTTATCAAAATTGACGGTTTACATTCGCGCCGTCTTGTAATATAATATAGATGTAGAATTGTCACCCGCGAAAATGCGGTTTATTTTATTTTAATTGCGGTTTATTCGGAGGCACCATGGAGAAGAAACAAGTCACCGTCACGCTCGAGACCAGAGCCGGGAAAAAGATCTGGCGAGGCGTCCGCCGGCTGAACGAAGAGCTCGATTCCATCCTCGAACGCGACCCCGCGGCCGTCGGTCGGGCGGAAGTATTGCTCCTCTATTCGGGTTTTCACGCCGTCCTTCTCTATCGCGCCGCTCACGCCATGCAGCTGAAGGGCTGGGTGCTCCCCGCGCGCGCCGTCTCCCAGTTTGCGAAATTCCTGACCGGCATTGAGATCCACCCGGGCGCCACGATCGGCAAAGGTCTCTTTATCGACCACGGCACCGGCGTCGTCATCGGCGAAACGGCCGTCGTCGGCGATCACTGCACGATCTATCAGGGCGTCACGCTCGGCGGTACCGGCAAGGACACCGGCAAACGTCACCCGACGCTCGGCGACAACGTCATGGTCGGCGCAGGCGCTAAACTGCTCGGCAATTTTACGGTCGGCTCGGGCGCCAAGATCGCGGCAGGTGCTGTCGTGCTCGGCGACGTGCCCGAAAACTCGACCGCCGTCGGTATTCCCGCGCGTGTCGTCCGCCGCGACGGTGAGAAGATCCCGCCCGTTTCGGACGAGCTCGACCAGGTACACATTCCCGACCCGGTGGAAGCCGAAATCGACGCGCTCCGCCGCCGTATCGCCGCGCTCGAAGAAAAGATCCCCGCCGCGCGCGACTGACCGAATCCATCCGAAAGGAGAACCCTCATGCTCTGTCCGAACTGCGGACGCGACAACGATCCGAACCGCCGCACCTGCGCTTTCTGCGGTACGGAGCTCCCGTCCGATCCCGTCACGCTGCCGGCCGATCCCGTTCCGAAATGGATCCGGGCCGTCGGAGCCGTTCTGCGCGTGCTTCTTTACGTCTTCATCCTCATGGGCACGCAATCCTGCGTCGCGTCCGGCTACGTCATGACACGCATCTCCGCAGGCGGCGTCGGCGTTCCCTCGATCGAGGACGTGGCCTCCTATTCCGATAAATTCTTCAATTTCACAGCGGAAACGATCGCCGAAAACCTCACGGCGCTCACCCTCGTTTCCGGCCTCGTCGCCATCCTCGTCGTCTGTCTTCTGCAGACGATCCGCCGCCGGAATCTCCCGGACGCCCTGATGGTGCATTCCTTCAATCCGTTCCGCATTCCGATGCTCGCCCTGTTCGGCGCGGCGCTCAGCCTGTTCGTCTCGATCACGCTCTCGATCCTGCCGCTGCCTGAATCCCTTCTGGCGCCGCTCGACGCCGAATTCGCGCCGATCACGGAGTCCGACCCGATGCTCGCTCTCATCAGCGTAGCCATCGTCGGCGGGATCATCGAGGAGATCATCTTCCGCGGCATCGCCCTGACCCGCCTGCAGAAATTCGGCAACGCTTTCGCCGTCATCGTCTCATCCGTCATCTTCGGCTGGGCGCACGGCACCGTCCTCGCCGGCATCTACGCCGCCCTGATCGGTCTGATCTTCGCCTCCCTTGCGCTGAAATATCAGTCGATCCTGCCCGGCACGATCTGCCACATCGCCTTTAACGCGGCCTCCCTCATCCCGATCCCGCTCACGTACTCGGTCGTCCTGCCGCTGTACGTGATCTCGATCGCCGTGCTCATCCTCGGCGCCGTCCGCATCTTCGTCCGCTATCCGACGTTCACGGACGTGGCGCTCGACCGCTCCGGCCGGATCCCGGCACGGGACGAAACGGAGGTGCGCATCTTCGCCCGCATCCGCGAAATCCGGCAGACGGGAGACGCGACGCCCGAAGAGCTCGAGCAGCTCCGCGACGACTGGGAAGAAAACGCGAAGAACCGCCGCAAAAAACCGTAACGAACCTTGATATCAACACGGAGGAATCCCATGAAATTATATAACACGCTCACCAGAACCCGCGACGAATTCGTCACCCACGAGCCGGGCAAATGCCGGATGTACACCTGCGGTCCGACCGTCTATCACTTCGCCCATATCGGCAATCTGCGCTCCTACATCATGGAGGACGTGCTCGAAAAGTACCTTCGCCACACCGGCCTCGACGTCACCCGCTGCATGAACATCACGGACGTCGGACACCTTTCCTCGGACGCAGACACGGGAGAGGACAAGATGCTCAAAGGCGCGAAACGCGAGCACAAGACCGTCATGGAGATCGCCAAATTCTACACGGACGCCTTCTTCGCGGACTGCCTCAAGCTCGGCATCAAGATCCCCGAGATCGTCGTACCCGCCACGTCCTATATCCCCGAATTCATCGCCATGGTCGAAAAGCTGCTCGAGAACGGGTACGCCTACCTTTCCGGCGGCAACGTATATTTTGACACGTCGAAGCTCTCGAATTATTACGTTTTCGGCAATCAGGAAGCGGAAGACCTTGCCGTCGGCGTGCGCGAAGGCGTGGAAGAAGACAGCGCCAAGCGGAACAAGACCGACTTCGTGCTCTGGTTCACGAAATCCAAATTTGAGGATCAGGAACTGAAATGGGAATCCCCGTGGGGCGTCGGCTATCCCGGCTGGCACATCGAATGCTCCGCCATCGCCCTCAAAAACCTCGGCGAATACCTCGATCTGCACTGCGGCGGCATCGACAACGCCTTCCCGCATCACACGAACGAAATTGCCCAGTCTGAGGCCTGCATCGGTCATCCGTGGTGCACGCACTGGTTCCACGTCCTGCATCTGAACACCGCTTCCGGCAAGATGTCGAAGTCCTCCGGCGAATTCCTCACCGTTTCGCTGCTCGAGGAAAAAGGCTACGCGCCGCTCGTCTACCGTCTCTTCTGCCTCCAGTCCCACTACCGCAAATCCCTCGTCTTCTCGTGGGAAGGCATGGACTCGACGAAGGTCGCCTATAACAAGCTCGTCTCGAAGATCGCCGCGCTCAATCTCGACGACAAATCCCCGGTGGAGGAAGAAGCCTTCACCGCGCTTCGACAGCGTTTCACCGACGCGATGGACAACGATCTGAACACCGCCCTCGCCGTCACCGCCCTCTACGACGTTCTGAAAGCCAGGACGAACGACGCCACCAAGGCCGCGCTGATCGCCGATTTCGACACGGTGCTCTCGCTGAATCTGATCGAAGAGGCGAAGAAGGCAAAAGCGGCCGCCGCCGTCAAAGCGAAAGCCGAAGCCGCCGAAAACGCCGTTCTCACGGTCGTCTGTGCCGATTCCGCCGCTGACGACGAAACGAAGGCCGCCGTGGAAGCGCTCATCCGTGAACGCGCAGACGCCAAAAAAGCAAAGGATTTCGCCGCCGCCGACGCCATCCGCGACAAACTCACCGCCATGGGCATCACGCTCAAGGACGGCAAGAACCTCGTCGAGTGGAGCCGCGGCTGAATAACTCCGTCGCCAAATCCGCTTCTCCAATTCCCGAGCCTGACGGCACGCAAAGTATTCCCGCATCAAACGGTCTTTCCCCGATGCTCCCCCGGACGTCGGCGAAAGACCTTTTCCACGAATATTATGTATATTTTATCGCTATTTTGTGCATATTTTTTCGCTTTAACTCTTGACAAATCAAGAAAAAGGCGGTATAATAGTCGCATATTTATACAAATCCATGCATATTCATTACATAACGCCGAGGGACACCCATGACGAAAGTATTTATTGACGGAAAAGCCGGAACGACCGGGCTGCGCATTTACGAGCGGCTCGGCGAACGGCACGATATAGAACTGATCACGCTGAGCGAGGAGCTCCGCAAGGATCCTGCCGCACGGCGCGACGCTTTGAACCGCGCGGACGTCGTTTTCCTCTGTCTGCCGGATGACGCGGCAATCGAAGCGGCGGCCATGGTCGAAAATCCCGCCACCGTCGTGATCGACACCTCCACGGCGCACCGAACGGCGGACGGATGGGTCTACGGCTTCCCGGAAATCGGCGGCCTGCGTGAGAAAATCGCCGCCTCGAAGCGGATCGCCAACCCCGGCTGCCACGCGAGCGGATTCGTCTCTCTCGCCGCGCCGCTGGTTTCGGCCGGTCTGATCGCTCCGGAGACGGCTCTCACCTGCTTCTCCCTCACCGGCTATTCGGGCGGCGGCAAAAAGATGATCGCCGATTACGAAACGCCGGAACGGGTCGAAGCCCTCGCCGCACCGCGCATCTACGGCATCAGCCAGCAGCACAAGCATCTCCCGGAGATGGCGAAGATCAGCGGACTGACCGCCTCTCCCGTCTTCTCCCCGATCGTTTCGTCCTATTACGCCGGCATGGAGGTCGTGATCCCGCTCTTAGCCGATCAGGTGAACGGCACGGTCGACGATATCAAAGCCGTCTACCGACAGGCATACGCCGGACCCGTCGTCCGATACGCAGAGGGCACGGATGAGGGCGGATTCCTCTCCGCAGGTACGTTCGCCGGACGGGACGACATGGAAATCTCCGTTTACGGAAACGACGAGCGGATCACCCTCGTGTCGCGTTTCGACAATCTCGGCAAGGGCGCGTCCGGCTCCGCTATCCAAAATATGAACATCGTACTCGGCGCCGATGAGACCGCGGGTCTCGTGATCGGCTGATTCAGAATCACGAAAGGCAGGATAACATAAAATGAATCTTATCTCAGGCGGCATCTGCGCCGCAAAAGGCTTTACGGCAGGCGGCATCCACTGCGGCATCCGCAAGAACCGCGAAAAACGCGATCTCTCCCTGATCGTGAGTGAAGTGAAGGCCAGCGCGGCCGCCGTTTATACGACGAATCTCGTCAAGGGCGCACCGCTGACGGTAACAAAGGCTCATCTCGCCGACGGCAAGGCGCAGGCCGTGATCTGCAACAGCGGCAACGCGAACACCTGTAACGCGAACGGCATCGAGATCGCCGAGGGCATGAGCACGCTGCTCGCCGACGCCATGGGCATCAACGCCAACGACGTGGTCGTCGCCTCGACGGGCGTCATCGGACAGCCGCTCTCGCTTGAACCGATCGCCGCCGGGATCCCCGCGCTCATCGCCTCCCTCTCGAAGGACGGATGCGACGCGGCGGCCGAGGGCATCATGACGACCGACACCGTCAAAAAAGAGATCGCCGTGGAATTCGAGCTCGGCGGAAAAGTCTGCCGTATCGGCGGCATCGCCAAGGGCAGCGGCATGATCCACCCGAACATGGCGACCATGCTCGTCTTCATCACGACGGACGCCGCCATCGCCCCCGCCATGCTGCAGAAGGCGCTCTCCTCCGACATCGCCGACACCTTCAATATGGTGAGCGTGGACGGCGACACCTCGACGAACGACATGGTCACCGTCCTGGCGAACGGCCTTGCAGGAAACCCCGAGATCACCGCGGAAAGCGACGATTTCGCCGCCTTCATGAAAGCGCTCAACACCGTGACCGTCCACCTCTGCCGGATGATCGCCGGAGACGGAGAAGGCGCGTCGAAGCTGCTCGAATGCAAGGTCAGCGGCGCACGCGACGTGAAAACGGCTAAAACGGTAGCGAAGAGCGTCATCTGCTCGAGTCTTCTGAAAGCCGCGATGTTCGGCGCTGACGCCAACTGGGGCCGCGTACTCTGCGCGATCGGTTACAGCGGCGCGAACGTGGACGTCACGAAAATCGACGTGGCGTTCCAAAGCAAGGCGGGCACCATTTCCGTCTGTGAAAACGGCGCAGGCGTCGATTTCTCCGAAGAACTCGCCAAGACGATCCTGCTGGAAAAGGAAATCGAAATTCTCATTAACCTGAACGACGGAACCGCCGACGCGACCGCCTGGGGCTGCGACCTCACCTACGATTACGTCAGAATCAACGGCGATTACCGTACCTAAGCATGGAGGCCAATATGCTCGACAATTTCTCGAACGCCGAACGGGCTGAAATTCTCACCCAGGCGCTTCCCTACATCAAACGCTACACCGGCCGCACCGTCGTCGTCAAATACGGCGGCAACGCCATGATCGACGACACGCTCAAAATGCAGGTGATGGAAGACATCGTCCTGCTCTGGCTGATCGGCGTCAAAGTCGTGCTCGTCCACGGCGGCGGCCCCGAGATCAGCGACCTCATGGGCAAGCTCGGCAAAAAGCCCGAGTTCATCGACGGCCTGCGCGTCACCGACAAGGAAACCGTCGACATCGTGCAGATGGTGCTCGCCGGCAAGGTGAACAAATCCCTCGTCAACCTGCTCGAAATGCACGGCGGCAAAGCGATCGGTCTCTCCGGCATGGACGACAAGCTGTTCGAAGCGACCCGCAAGGACGAAAAGCTCGGTTACGTCGACGAAGTGACGAAGATCCACCTCGATCCCTTGACCGACATCCT
>JAZUKT010000030.1:0-3015 GCA_045643445.1 Eubacteriales bacterium | reverse complement strand
ACGGCGGCTTCTTCCGCTTCGTTTGTGAGAGCGGTCACGACGCCGGCGTCCTTCAGTTTGCCGATCAGCGCCCGCGTTTCCGGCAGCGCGAAGAATTCGGTGATCTTTTCGGCCGTCACAGCGCCGATGTCGGGGATTTCGGAGAGGTCCTCCGCCGTCGCGTCAAAGAGCGCTTCCACGGAGCGGAACCGACGGATGACGGATTCGGACGCGGCCTCGCCGGTGTGACGGATACCGAGCGCATAGAGCAGCCGGGCAGGACCTGCGTTTTTCGAGTTTTCAAGAGCGGCGAGCAGATTGTCGGCGGATTTTTTACCCATGCGGGGGAGAGCGGCGATGGCGTCGCGCGGGATGGCGTAGAGATCGGCGGCGTCGCGCACGGCAAGCTCGTCAATGAACTGGCGCACGAGCGCAGGTCCGAGCCCGTCGATGTTCATGGCGGCGCGGCTGCTGAAATGGATGAGCCGCCGCTCCAGTTGAGCGGGGCAGGCGGGATTCAGACAGCGGAGCGTGCCGGTATCGGAGGCGGCGCCGTCTTCCTCGTCCGCGTCATCCCAGAACAGTTTCTCACCGCAGGACGGGCAGACTTCGGGAAAACGGAACGGTTCTTCGCTGCCGCAGCGCAGTTCGCGGACGGAGCCGATGATCTCGGGGATGATGTCGCCGGCCTTCTGCACGAGCACGGTGTCGCCGACGCGGATATCCCGTTCGCGGATAATATCAATATTGTGGAGCGTCGCGCGGGAAACAGTCGTTCCGGCGAGGCGGACGGGCTCAAGAACGGCGAGCGGCGTCAGCACCCCGGTACGGCCGATGTTGACTTCGATGGAGAGCAGCTTCGTCTGCTTCTGCTCCGGCGGATATTTGTACGCGGCCGCCCATTTCGGCGTCGAGGGATTCTCCCCGGCGAGGCGGCGGTGCGCGAGAGAGTCAAGTTTCACAACGGCGCCGTCGATGTCGTACGGGAGACCGTCGCGGTCGTCTCCGATCGAGCGGATCGCGCCGATGATGGCGTCGGGATCGCCTGTGACGGTGCGGATGCCGATCGTATGGAAGCCGAGCGCGCGGATCCGTTCGATCGTTTCCCGATGCGTCATCGGCTCATGACCGTCCGCATAGAGAGAACCCGTCTGGTAATTGAAAACGAAAATGTCGAGATGCGCCGCGGCGGTTTCGCGTGCGTCGAGACGGCGGAGCGATCCGGCGGCGGCGTTGCGCGGATTGGCGAACAGCTTCTCGCCCGCCGCTTCCTTTTCGGCGTTCATGCGCTCGAACTGTTCCCGCGGGAGATAGACTTCGCCGCGCACGGTGAGCGAAAGCGGTTCCGGCAGCCGATGCGGGATCCCGGCGATCGTTTTGATGTTTTCGGTCACGTTTTCGCCGATCAGGCCGTCGCCGCGTGTCGCACCGAGTACGAGCACGCCGTTTTCATACGTCAGCGAGACGGAAAGCCCGTCGATCTTCGGCTCTACGGAATAGGCGATCTCATCTTCCTTCACGCCGTCCGCGATCAGCCCGTCGGTGGTGCGGCGGATGAAAGCGCGCATTTCTTCCTCGGAGAAAACGTCGGAAAGCGAGCCCATTTTCACGGGATGCGTGACTTTTTCGAACTTTTCGGAGGCCTGCCCGCCGACCCGATGCGTCGGAGAAGCGGGATCGTCGAGCGACGGATACGAGAGTTCGAGCTGCTTCAGTTCCTCGAACAGTCTATCGTATTCGTAGTCCGACATTTCGGGCGCGTCCTGATTATAGTATAACTCCGAGGCGTGACGAAGGATCCGGCGAAGCTCGTCGGCCCGTGCGCGCAGGGATTCGAGGGAGACCGTTTTTTCATCCATGGCGATTTTCCCACCGTTTCAGAAGAATTTGAGGATCGTACCGATTAACCGATTTAACAGTAATATTATACCATGACGGCGCCCGGAATGCAAGCGCGGCGGACGGATTCGGAACGGTCGGCACAGGATTTCCGCAAAATAAAAGATTCGGGCGGATTCGGCAGGTTTTCAAAAAATAGTTTTTCCGATGCCCTTGACGGATTCCGACTGAATATAGTATAATAAGTATACACAATTTACCCCCTCGGAAAGGATTCTATCATGAAACAACTTTACCTTGGCAACGAAGCGGCCGCGCGCGGTCTGTATGAAGCGGGCGTCCGTTTTATATCGAGTTATCCCGGCACGCCGTCAACGGAGATCACCGAGGCTGCCGCGACATATTCCGATATGTACAGCGAATGGGCGCCGAATGAAAAGGTCGCTCTGGAAGCGGCGCTCGGTGCGTCGGTCGGCGGCGGCCGTTCTTTCTGCGGCATGAAGCACGTCGGCCTGAACGGGGCGGCGGATCCGCTGTCCGTGACGGCTTATACGGGCGTCGGCGCGGGATTCGTGATCGGCGTGGCGGACGACCCGGGACTCCATTCGAGCCAGAACGAGCAGGACAGCCGGCACTATGCCGTGGCGGCCAAGCTGCCGATGGTCGAGCCGGCCAATTCGCTTGAATGCCGCGATTACATGAAGATGGCGTACGAACTCTCCGAAAAGTTCGATACCCCGGTCATTTTCCGTCTGACGATGCGCGTGAGCCACAGCCGCTCTCTCGTCGAACCGATGGACCGCATCGAAAAAGACGTCGCCGCCTATGAAAAGGATCCGTCGAAGCACGTCATGATGCCCGCCTACGCGAAGAAGCGTCACTACGTCGTCGAGGATCGTCTGGCCGCGCTTGCCGATTATGCCGAAAACTGCCCGTTCAATACGGTGGAGGACAACGGCACCGAGATCGGCGTCATCACGGCCGGCAACTGCTGGAACTACGCGAAGGAAGTCTACGGCAACAACGCCTCCTACTATAAGCTCGGTCTTCTGAATCCGCTGCCGAAGCAGGCGCTGCTCGACTTTGCCGCGAAGCACCCGACCATTATCGTGATCGAGGAGCTGGATCCCGTGATCGAAAATCACTGCCGCGCGCTCGGCATCGAGATCGCCGCCGGCAAGAATCTGCTCCCGCTCT
>JAZUKT010000029.1:0-10816 GCA_045643445.1 Eubacteriales bacterium | reverse complement strand
TATGCTGTGAGGTTACGGCTGAACGCCTGTCGCAGAACGAGCCGCCGTATGACGCGACCGTATATCAGTCTCTCGTCAAGGGAGATCGGTTCGATACGGTGCTGCAGAAAGCCACGGAGCTCGGCGCGGCAAGGATCGTTCCCGTGATCACAGCCCGCTGTACCGTGAAGCTTGACGGAAAAGAAACCGCGCATAAACTCGAACGCTGGCGGCGTATCGTGCTCGAGGCCTCGAAACAGTGCGGCCGCGGCAGGATCCCGACCGTGACGGACGTGATGACCGTGACGGAGGCGCTCGACGAGGCTGCGAAGACGGATCTTCCGCTTTTCTGTTACGAGGGCGGCGGAACCGAACCGCTTCCTGCGGCGTTCGATACTGTTTCCTCCCCCGCATCCGTTTCGATCCTGATCGGGCCGGAAGGCGGCTGGGCGGACGAAGAAGTTGCGCTCTGCCTCAAAGCCGGACTGAGACCGATCGGCCTCGGAAATCGCATCCTGCGGACGGAAACAGCGGCGCCGTTCGTGCTCGCGTGCCTCTCGTGCCGCTACGAACTTGCGTAATCAAAAACTCAAAAAGGAGCCGAAGACCGGATTCCGGTCATGACCAGTAGAGGGATATGGCTAAATCAACGAAACAATCATCTGCAAAGGCAGGTATGAATAAAATGAACACGCTCAGCAAAAACAAGGCGGGACGGATCGTCTTTTTCCGGATTCTCCTGATCATTCTGGCGGATGTGATCGTATCGGTTCTGTTTGAATCCATACGCGGCTCCGGCAACAACCTCGAGCTCAGTTTCTATCTGCACGTGCTGCCGGTTCTGCGCATCGTGTTCGGCGTTCTGTTTGCCCTGGCGCTCGTTTATTTCATCGTGACCTGCGTGAAGAAGACGGATACCTCCGCATATTACGTGACGCCCGCCATGATCCTTGCGCTGGCCGCCTACCTTTTCGTGACGGCACTGCTTTACACGCAGTTCCATATCACGCCGTTCCTCTTCTATACGATGACCATCATCGTAAGCGTCCTCTTCGTCGTGTATTACGTTTACACGATCCTGCTTTATAAAAAATAAAACGTAAGACAATCGGTGGCTTGGTATTCCCGGCGGGATATCAAGCCATTTTGTAATACCCGGGACTCCGGCGCTCCGTTTTTGTGATTTGGGCAGAAAAAACAACAAAAAAACGAAAAAAAACCGTCTTTTTTTAAGGTTTTGCCGTTTTTCCTATTGAAAAATACCAAAAGTTCATGTAAAATATAGTATAGTATAGACAAAGACAAGAAAACAATTTGTTGAGGAAGGATCAGCCTATGTCAAATCGTCTGTTTCAGGGTATCATCCATCAAATGAGAGATGCGGTCGACCGCGTCATCGGTGTGATCGATGATAACGGCGTGATCATCGCGTGCAGTGAACTCGTAAAAATCGGCGAAATGAGACAGGGCGTGCGTGACGAGCTCGCCTACACGTCCGACGCCATTACCTCCGGCGGCTATACGTACAAGCCGATCGGCGCCGGCTCCAAATGGGAATATATCGTCTTCATCGAGGGCGAGGACAAGTACGCCGAAAAGACCGCGACGATCCTGGCCGTCTCGCTTTCCAATATCAAGAATCTCTACGACGAGAAGTACGACAAGAACTCCTTCATCAAGAATATCATTCTCGACAATATCCTGCCGAGCGATATTTACGTCAAGTCGAAGGAGCTTCGCTTCAACGCCGAGGAAAGCCGGGTCGTTTTCCTGATCCGCTTCCACTCGAAGTCGGACGTTCTCTCCTTTGATATGGTGCAGAACATTTTCCCCGATAAGAACAAGGACTACGTCATCGCAACGGGCGAGCAGGACATTGTTCTCGTCAAGGAAGTGAAGCCGAACACCGACATCAAGGAGATCGAGAAGATCGCGAAGAGCATCGCCGACACGCTCAATTCCGAATTCTACGTCAAGGTCTCGATCGGCATCGGCACGGTCGTCGACAACATCAAGGACCTGGCCCGCTCCTATAAGGAAGCGCAGGTCGCCTACGAAGTCGGCAAGGTGTTTGACACCGAAAAGAACATCATCAGCTACGAAAACCTCGGTATCGGCCGTCTGATCTATCAGCTGCCGACCACGCTCTGCGAAATGTTCCTGCAGGAGGTTTTCAAGAACGGTTCGCTCGATTCGCTCGACCGCGAGACGCTCATGACGATCCAGTGCTTCTTCGAGAACAACCTGAACGTCTCCGAGACGTCCCGGAAGCTGTTCGTTCACCGCAATACGCTCGTGTACCGGCTTGAGAAGATCCGCAAACTCACCGGTCTCGATCTGCGCGAATTCGACCATGCCATCACCTTCAAGGTGGCGCTGATGGTCAAACGGTACCTTACGGCCAAGCCGGTCAAGTACTGATTTTCAACAATCGGATCATCGACAGGGACAACGTCGTTCTGACGCTTCGTCCCTCTCCTGTTTTCTGTGCGGACTGTTCCGTAACGGTCATGCGGGAAATCCGCCGGCCGCGCAGAGGGAAAAGAAAGGTTTTTTATGATTGATTTTGTAAACGTCAAAAAGGCATATCCGAACGGCACGATGGCGCTCAAGGGGATCAATTTACATATTGACGACGGCGAATTCGTGTTTATCGTCGGTCATTCCGGCGCCGGCAAGACCACGCTGACGAAACTTCTGCTGCGGGAAGAGCGCATCTCCTCCGGCAAGCTGACGGTCGGCGATTACGATCTTGCCACGCTGTCAGACCGCCGCGTCCCGTATTATCGCCGGGAGCTCGGCGTCGTGTTCCAGGATTTCCGCCTGTTCCCGAAAAAGACGGTGTACGAAAACGTCGCGTTCGCCATGGAGGCCGTCGGCACGCCGCGCAAGCTCATCACCCGCCGTGTGCCCGCCATCCTCAACACGGTCAATCTGGCCGCGAAGAGCAACTCCTTCCCGAATGAGATCTCCGGCGGCGAACAGCAGCGTGTCTCTCTGGCGCGGGCGCTTGCCAACAACCCGAAGGTCATCATCGCGGACGAACCGACCGGCAATATCGACCCGAAAATGTCGCTCGAGATCATGAATCTGCTCGTGAAGATCAACAAGCTCGGCAAGACCGTCATCGTCGTCACGCACGAGAAGAATCTGGTCGACTATTATAAGCAGCGCGTCGTCATGTTGGAGGACGGTCTGATCACCAACGACCGCGTGGGAGGAATGTTCAATGAAACGGTATAACGTCTTTTATTTCATCGGACAGGCCATCTCCGGTCTCTGGCGCAACGGCATCATGTCCGTCGCCTCCATCGCGGTTCTGATGAGCTTGCTCGTCGTCATCGGCGGTTTCTCGCTGCTCGTGAAGAACATCAACGTCAACCTTGAGCAGTTCGCGCAGATGAACGAGATCGCCGTCTTCCTCGAACCCGATGCGGAAGAGGAAGATATCGTCGCGATCGGCGAAAAAATCGCGCGGCTTGACAATGTCGCCGACGTCCGCCGGATCACGAAATCCGAAGCGCTCGCCGACATGAAGGAAAAATCCGACATTTACGCGGACGTTACCGAAGAGGACAACCCGCTGATGGACAGCTTCATCATCACGTTCAGCGAAACGTCCGAGGTGCCGGAGCTTGACTATCAGCTGAAGCAGATCGAAGGCATCAAGAAGATCAACAACCGCCTCGACCTCGCCAATACGATCGAGAAATTCAAGAGCGGCGTCATGCTGATCTTCATCTGGTTCCTTGCCATTCTCGCCGTAGTCAGCGTTTTCATCATCATCAATACGATCAAACTTTCCGTTTTCGCCCGCCGGCAGGAGATCAGCATCATGCGCTACGTCGGCGCGACGGGATGGTTCATTTCGCTGCCGTTCATGATCGAGGGCATTATCATCGGCCTGATCGCGTCGATCGCCGCCTATTTCATCGAATGGTATATTTACACTTACATTGAATCCATGGTGATCGAGGAACTGCAGATGCTCACCATCGTGCCGTTTGCGTCGATCAACCACATCGTCCTGATCGGCTTCATTGCGCTCGGTATCGTAACGGGCATCATCGGAAGCTGCATCTCGCTCGGTAAGTATCTGAAGTCCTGAGGACAGAAAGGGTATCATGAAAAAACGCACGGTGCTGCGGCGGATTGCCTGCATGACGCTTACGTGCGCCATGATCCTGCATATCGGCGGATTGCTGACGGGTGCGGATGACGAGCTGACCGACGCGACGGTACAGTCGTATGAGGAACAGCGCGCCGATCTGCTTCGGAAGCAGCAACAGACGCAGGAAGAGCTGGAAGCGATCCAGTACGAGCAGGCAAACGCCTGGGATGAACTCGGCAAACTGGATGAACAGATCGGTTACAATACCGAAATGAAGCGGCTGGCGGCGAACGAACTGGACGCCATCGGCGCACAGATCCAGGCAAAGACCGACAGCATTGCCGATACGAAAGCACGGATCGAGCGGCAGGAGAAAGCGCTCCGCAGCCGAATGGTGCAGGATTACATGGAAGGCGACGCCTCGCTGCTCGAACTGCTGCTGGACGCGTCGAGCCTCACCGATCTGTTGGTGCGGGCCGAACGGGTATCGGCGATCATGGAACATGACAAAAAAGTGATCGGCGATCTGCGGGCGGATAAAGCGCAGCTCGAAGAAGACGAAAAGACGCTTAAAAAAGCCGAAGAAGAACAGGTACTGCGCGTGGCGGATTTCGAGAACGCGATTCGCGGCACGCAGGATCTTTATGACGCCAAGCAGGACCGCATCGGCGAACTGATGGAGGATGAGAACGAAAAGAAAGCGCTCATCGCCTATCAGCAGGAGCAGGAGCGGCAGTTGAACGCACAGCTCGAAGCCTATCTGCAGGAACTGATCCGCCGTCAGGAAGAAGAACGCCTGGCACGCGAAGCGGAATTGCAGCGTCAGCGTGAAGAGGAAGAAAGACGGCTGCGCGAAGAAGCTGAAGCCAGCGGCGAGGAATGGAACGAGGATAATTACGACTGGAGCGATTACACGTGGACGCCCGAGGGCTACGGCGTGGACGACGGAACGCGGTGCTGGCCGCTTGAACCGGGCGTCGACGTTTACGTTTCTTCCGAATTCGGCGGACGTTATCTGTGGGGCGAATACGACGACCACCTCGGCATTGACCTTGCGTGCGCGTGCGGAACGGAAATCCGTGCTTACGCTGCCGGTCAGGTCGTGGTCAGCGATTCTCACTGGAGTTACGGCAACTATGTGCTCGTCGACCACGGCAACGGCTTTGCTACGCTGTATGCACATATGAATGAACGGGTGGCCTACGTCGGACAGGCGGTACAGGCGGGCGATCTGCTCGGCTACGTCGGTATGACGGGCAGTGCGAGCGGTTATCACCTCCACTTTGAGACCCGTGAAAACGGCGAAGTCGTCGATCCGCGGAATTATCTCGTATTTCCGTGGTAATGACACAGCCATTTGAAGGAGTACACATCGGATGATAAAACTGGGAAAGACGCGCGCCATCGTGTCGGCACTGCTCGCAGGCGTCATGCTCTCCGGCATGATCCTCTCGTCAGATGCCGCGCTGACGGACGCCACGGTCAAATCCTACGAGGAACAGCTCGCGGATCTGCAGTGGCGGCAGCAGGCGGCGCAGCAGGAGCTCAACGACATTCATTACGCGCAGGCCAATGCGTGGGATGAACTCGGCAAGCTGGACGAAATTATCCAGTACAATACGCAGCTCAAGAATCTCGTGCAGAACGAACTCGACGCCATCAATCTGCAGATCGAGACGAAACAGCAGAATATTGCCGACGCGGAGGCCGCCATCGAGCGGCAGCAGACCGCGCTGAGAAGCCGGATGGTCTATAACTACATGGAAGACGATATTTCGTCGCTCGAGCTTTTGCTCGGTTCCACGTCGTTCACCGATTTTCTGACGCGGCTTGAGTGGGTGCAGTCGATTTTCAATTACGACAAATCGGTCATCTCGTCGCTGACGACGGAAAAAGAGAAACTCCGCCGCGAGACGGAAGAACTCGAAAAAGCGGAAGCGGATCAGCTTCTGCGGATCAAGGACTACGAAAGCGCGATCAGCCAGAATCAGACGCTCTATCAGCAGAAGGAAGACTACATGGCCGAGCTCAACGCGAACGAGAGCAACGCGCTTGACGTCTACTACTATAACAAAGAACTTGAAAATCAGTTGAACGCCGAACTCGAGGAATACCTCGCGGAGCTTCAGCGGCAGCAGCAGTCGGTTTACGTCGGCGGCAGCGGCGGATGGCCGATCGCACCCGGCGTTGACTACTATATCTCGTCGGAATTCGGCTGGCGCGTCCTGTACGGCGTGGAGGATTTCCACCTCGGCATCGACATCGCGTGCGCCAACGGAACGCCGATCTGCGCCTATAACGGCGGTACCGTTCTGACGAGCGATTATCATTGGAGTTACGGAAATTACGTGCTGATCGACCACGGCGGCGGCATTTCGACGCTGTACGCGCATATGGCCGAGCGGTACGTCAGTGCAGGGGATTACGTTTCGGAAGGTGAGTGCATCGGCATCGTCGGTCTGACCGGCAATACCTTCGGCTATCATCTCCATTTTGAGACCCGCGAAAACGGCGGCGTCGTCAACCCGCGCAACTATCTGATGTTCCCGTGATTTTTTGTGTCCGCCGACCGATTTTGCGTTTTTTCACGCATCGGCCGTGATACAATAGGGGAGCTATATTCAAAAGGACAGACAATTACCATGCAGAAGAAAATCTCTTTGGCGGCGGCGGTCATCGTGACCCTGCTGCTTCTTGCCGTCGGATGCGTCGTGACGTTTCAGTTAACGAAACTGGCCGACCGGGACCGCTATGAAGCCGAACGGCTCGAGCAGGCCGCCGGATCCGGATCCGAATCCGAACAGACGACGCAGACGGAACCCGGCCTCATTCTCTCGAACGGCGACACGTTCATCAACCGGCTGATCACCAAAGCGGTGGAGGTCGATGATCTCTTTCGCTCCAACTATATCGGCGAACTGGACGACGATCTGCTGATCGACTGTATGATCGACGGCTATATCGCGGGAGCGGGCGACCGTTTCGGTGCCTATTATAACGCGGATGAGTTCCAGTCGTTCATAAGCGATCTGGAAGGCGAACTGACCGGCATCGGCGTAAACGTCATATACGACAACGCGACGAGCGGGCTTGAGATCATCAGCGTCATTCCCGATTCTCCGGCCATGGAGGGCGGCGTTCTGCCGGGCGATATCATCATCGCGGTCGGCGAGGAACGCGAATCCACGGAAGAACTCGGTTATTATCCCACGGTTGATCGGCTGCGGGGACTTGAAGGAACGCACGCCGTCTTCACCGTTGCGCGTGTCAGCGACGAGAACGTCGAGTATATTGATTACGATCTGATCCGCAGAAAGATCACCGAAACGACGGTCATGCTGCACGTTTACGAGCCGGATCCGTCCATTGGTGTCATCAAGGTCACCGGCTTTGACGGCGGTACCTGCGATCAGTTCGTCAAGGCAGTCGAATCGCTCAGAAGCGAAGGCTGCGAAAAACTCATCGTCGATCTGCGGTATAATCCCGGCGGAGAACTCAACTCCATCGTGACGACGCTCGACTATATCCTGCCGGCCGGCCCGATCGTGCGGATCGTGGACGCGGACGGCGTCGAAGTGCAGGTACAGTATTCCGACGAACGTGAGCTCGATCTCCCGATGGCGGTGCTTGTCAACGGCAGTACGGCCAGCGCGGCGGAGCTGTTCACGTCGGCTGTGCGGGATTACGATAAAGCCGTCATCGTCGGTACGACTACGTACGGCAAGGGCTGTATGCAGACGACGTACCCGCTGAGCGACGGCGGTGCGGTCAGCGTTACGAACCGGATGTACAATCCGCCGTTCTCCGAGAACTATCACGGCGTCGGCATTGAGCCCGATATCGTGGTGGAACTCGACGAAGCGCTGGAAGAGAAGAACATCTACAAAGTCACCGACTGGGAAGACAATCAGCTGGCGGCCGCGGCGGATGCGCTGAAAGGCGAAACGGCCGAGAACGCGGCATAAAACGGAAAACAAAAGAATTTACCATACATTGAAGTGAGGTACCCATGGAAAAGATCATTACGAAGTACACCAAAGAAGGCTATCAGGCGCTCGTCGACGAGATGAACTACTTGAAGGGCGAGAAGACGGAAGAAGTCAAGCGTAATCTGGCATACGCCCGTTCGCTCGGCGACTTTTCGGAAAACAGCGAACTTGACGCCGCGAAAGACGAACAGGGACAGGTCGCGGCACGCATCGCGGAGCTTGAAAACCTGATCAAGAACGCGCAGATCATCGACGAAGCGGACATCGCGGAGGATATCGTCAACCTCGGCTCCACGGTGACCGTGTACGATTACGATATGGAAGAAGAAGCGGAATACTCCATCGTCGGCACGAACGAAGCCGATCCGATGAAGGGGCGCATCTCCGACCGCAGCCCGATCGGCAGTGCCCTGATCGGCAAGACCGTGAACGATACGGTCACCGTCGCAACGCCCGCCGGGGAAATGAAATTCAAGATTCTGAAAGTGGAACGCACGAAGAACGTTCTGTGAGGACAGCAGGAAAGGATAAGACCATGAGTGAACAGATCAATACGCCCGCAGCCGAGCCGGAAGTCAACGTCAACGAACTGATCCGGGTACGCCGTGAGAAACTGAAGACTCTGCAGGACGCGGGAGAAGACCCGTTCCGCATTACGAAATTTGAGGTCACGCACCACAGCAGCGATATCGTGGCGCATTTTGACGAACTGGAAGAAAAAGAAGAGGTCACGATCGCCGGCCGTATGATGTCGAAGCGCATCATGGGCAAGGCGTCCTTCTGCCACGTGCAGGATCTCGGCGGTACGATCCAGGTCTATACGTCGCGCGACACGCTCGGAGAAGAATCCTACGCCGCTTTCAAGAAGGATGACGTCGGTGACATCGTCGGCGTCCGCGGCGTCGTGTTCAAAACGAAGACCGGCGAAGTATCCGTCCGTGCTTCCGAATTCACGCTGCTCTCGAAGAGCCTGCAGCCGCTGCCGGAAAAATTCCACGGCCTCACGAACGTCGATACCCGCTACCGTCAGCGCTACGTGGATCTGATCACCAATCCCGAAAGCCGCGATACGTTCATCAAGCGCTCGAAGATCATCTCGACGATCCGCCGCTACCTCGACACGCAGGGCTTCATTGAAGTGGAGACCCCGATGCTGGTCGCCAACGCGGGCGGCGCCTCGGCAAGACCGTTTGAAACGCATTTCAACGCCCTCGATGAAGATTTCCGCCTCCGCATTTCGCTGGAACTGTATCTGAAGCGCCTGATCGTCGGCGGCCTTGAGAGAGTCTACGAGATCGGCCGCGTCTTCCGCAACGAGGGACTTGACACCCGCCATAACCCGGAATTCACGCTGATGGAACTCTATCAGGCCTATACCGATTACCACGGCATGATGGATCTGACCGAGAATATGTACCGCTACGTGGCGAAGGAAGTGCTCGGCACGACCACGATCACCTATAACGGCGTCGAAATGGATCTCGGCAAGCCGTTCGCCCGCATCACGATGAAGGATGCCGTCCGGCAGTATTCCGGCGTGGATTTCGACGAGATCCATACGCTTGAAGAGGCGAGAGCCGCCGCGGACGCGCATCACATTGAATATGAAGAACGTCACAAGAAGGGCGATATTCTGAATCTGTTCTTTGAAACCTACGTTGAAGAGCATCTGATCCAGCCGACGTTCGTCATGGATCATCCCGTTGAAATTTCTCCGCTCACCAAGCGCAAGCCGGAAGATCCCGACTACGTCGAGCGGTTTGAATTCTTCATGAACGGCTGGGAAATGGCCAACGCCTATTCCGAGCTGAACGACCCGATCGACCAGCGCGCCCGCTTTGCCGCTCAGGATGAAGCAGCCGCGCAGGGCGACGAGGAAGCGCAGCACACGGACGAAGATTTCCTGAATGCCCTTGAGATCGGTATGCCTCCGACAGGCGGTATCGGCTACGGCATCGACAGAATGTGTATGCTGCTCACCGACTCGGCCGCCATCCGCGACGTTCTGCTCTTTCCCACCATGAAGCCGCTCGATTCCGACAAGAAGCCCGAGAAGAAAGCCGCGGCCGAACCCGAAAAGGAAGAAGTCATCGACTTCTCGAAGGTCGTGATCGAGCCGATGTTTGCGGATTTCGTGGATTTTGAGACCTTCTCGAAGTCCGATTTCCGCGCCGTCAAGGTCAAGGCCTGCGAAGCGGTTCCGAAGTCGAAGAAACTCTTAAAATTCACGCTCGACGACGGCACGGGTACCGACCGCACCATTCTGTCCGGCATCCACGCCTTCTACGAGCCGGAAGAACTCGTCGGCAAGACGCTCATCGCCATCACGAACCTGCCGCCGCGCCCGATGATGGGCATCGACTCCTGCGGTATGCTGCTCTCCGCCATCCACAAGGAAGAGGATGAGGAAAAGCTGCATCTGCTGATGGTTGACAAACACATCCCGGCCGGCGCAAAACTGTATTGAACAATCACAAAACGAACTGAAAACGCTGTTTTATCAAAAAAAGAGAGACCGTATTGGTGCGGCCTCTCTTTTTTACGTATTCAACCCGACGTTTGTCGTATGCTGTTCAACAGAACAACTGTCACGCTTTTACTTCACGATCTCCACACCGGCGGGAGCCTTGCAGGACGCACCGTTCGGCGTAACCTCCACCTCGATTTCCCCCATGGGAGTCGGATAGGTTCCGCGCGCCCAGTCCAAACCGGACAGATGAGGAGCAAAACGCACCTT
>JAZUKT010000028.1:0-8361 GCA_045643445.1 Eubacteriales bacterium | reverse complement strand
GAGACGGAGTTGCCGTCATTCAGCACGTATTCGATGTCGTAGATGATGACTTCCCACTTTGCGTAGAACGTCTTGTCACCGATCTCGTCGTTGCCGAAGGAGGTAACGGGCGTGCCGGAGAGTTCTTCGTTGTCGTACCAGCCGAGGAACGTGTAGCCCTTGCGGATACCGTCAGCCAGCGTGATTTCGTCTTCGACCGTGTAGGTCGTTACGTTCGTGTTCGTCGCGGGAGCAACGGAGTTTTCGTCATTCAGAACGTACTCGATGTCGTAGATGATGACTTCCCACTTTGCGTAGAACGTCTTGTCGCCGATCTCGTCGTTGCCGAAGGAGGTAACGGGCGTGCCGGAGAGCGCTTCGTTATCGTACCAGCCGAGGAACGTGTAGCCCTTGCGAACGCCGTCAGCGAGGGTCACTTCGTCTTCGACCGTGTAGGTCGTTACGTTCGTGTTCGTAGCGGGAGCAACGGAATCTTCATCGTTCAGTACGTATTCGATGTCGTATACGATGACTTCCCATGCGGCGTAGAACGTCTTGTCACCGATCTCATCGTTGCCGAAGGAGGTAACGGGCGTGCCGGAGAGCGCTTCGTTATCGTACCAGCCGAGGAACGTGTAGCCCTTGCGGATACCGCCAGCCAGCGTGATCTCATCTTCTACCGTGTAGGTCGTTACGTTCGTGTTCGTCGCAGGAGCAACGGAATCTTCATCGTTCAGTACGTATTCGATGTCGTATACGATGACTTCCCATGCGGCGTAGAACATCTTGTAGCCGATCTCGTCGTTGCCGAAGGAGGTAACGGGCGTGCCGGACAGTTCTTCGTTATCGTACCAGCCGAGGAATCTGTAGCCCTTGCGGGTCGCGTCGGCCAGCGTGATCTCGTCTTCGACCGTGTAGGTCGTTACGTTCGTGTTCGTCGCGGGAGCAACGGAATCGTCGTCATTCAGTACGTATATGATGTCGTAGCTGACGATTTCCCATGCGGCGTAGAACGTCTTGTCGCCGATCTCGTCGTTGCCGAAGGAGGTAACGGGCGTGCCGGACAGTTCTTCGTTATCGTACCAGCCGAGGAATCTGTAGCCCTTGCGGCTTGCGTCGGCGAGGGTCACTTCATCTTCGATCGTGTAGGTCGCTGCGTTCGTGTTCGTCGCGGGAGCAACGGAATCTTCATCGTTCAGAACGTATTCGATGTCGTAAACGATGACTTCCCACTTTGCGTAGAAGGTCTTGTTGCCGATCACGCCGTCGCCGAAGGAGGTAACGGGCGTTCCGGAGAGCGCTTCGTTAACGTACCAGCCGAGGAACGTGTAGCCCGTGCGGCGCGCATCGTCGAGAAACACCACGTCGTTGACCGTGTAGGCCACCGGGTTGGTACGGGCGTTCACAGCGGGAGAGACGGAATCTTCGTCGTTCAGCACGTATTCGATGTCGTATACGATGGCGTCCAGATCCGCGTACGCGTTGACGGGAGCCGTGACCGTCGTGCCGGACGCGATTTCATCGCCGAAGGAATCCCAGTTATAGAACTTGCCGTTCCATTCGTAGCCGGTCGGTGCGGAAACGATGACCTTGTCGCCGAGGAACGAAAGCAGATCGGCGCCGTAGTCGGCCTTGCCTTCGTAAAGCGCCTGCGCGGTGGTCGCGTCGCCATCCAGAACGGTCTGAACGGTGACGGGCTCTTCGTCGGTGATCATGCAGTAGATCGTGGTGTCGCCGAGGATCTTGAACTCGTCGTCGAGCGCGGAAGCAGAGCCGCCGCCCACGTAAACGTTCCAGCCGTCTTCATCGAAGAATCCGTCGAAGATGTAGTCGGTGGAATCCGTGTAATAATCTTCGATGTCGAGAGCGGTCGGATCAAAACGCTCGTTGAGCGCAAGAGTATCGAGCAGAACGGTATCGTACGCCTCAAGCGTGTTGCCGTTCTTGTAGATCTCAAGGTTGACTTCCTGATCTCTTACGTGCTCGAGAGCGATATACACGGAGCCCGTGCCGGAAACGATCGTCCACTCGCCCGCGTCATCGTCCCAGACGACCTCGATCGTGTTGTCAAAGGTCAGAGAGTCGGTGTCAACGGCAAGCGGCATTTCCGCGCATTCGGAATCGCCGATGGAATCTTCGATATATTCAATGAAGGAATCGACACTGCCGTCCGTCTTGAACGTGACCGTCCAGGAGGAGCCGGATTCCGACTTTTCAATGGAGTCGATATCCGCTTCAACAGCCGCTCTTTCGTACTTGATCCCGTGCTCGGAACAGCCGCAGCTCCACGTGGGTTCGAGATCGATCACGTCTTCCGCGGTGGGAGTGCGGGTCAGGGTAAACCATTCGCCGGAGATTTCAAGGTGCTTAAGGCCGTCATCAAATTCAGCATAACTAACCGCTTTGACAGACAGATCGCCGACATCGATCGTTCCGTCAAATTCATAGACGGTTTTGGAAGCAGTAGACCACTCCGTGATCTCGTCTCCGAGAGCGAACGAGCAGCCGGCCTTCGCTGCAAGGCGCACAGTCAAATGATAGTAGAAGTTCGCTTCAAATGTATCATCGTTTAACATAGCGTTACTGCCGCCGCCGTTCGGGCTTTTCCACCAGATCAACTCGGCAATTTCATAGTCGGCATCGTCCGGAATGGAGATGGACGCGAGGTTGTCGGCGACCGTCTGGTCGATCTCAGGCATCGTATAGCCAATGATTTCGACAGCGTCGATCGTAGTGTCTGCGAACACCACCGTCGGCAAAAGCGACAGCAGCATGGCAGCGCAAAGAATCATGCTCAGGATTCTCTTCTTCATGTGTTTTTCCTCCTGTTTTCTGACGGATTGATCCGTCTTGGGTGTTTCAAACGGGTATAGTTACCCCCTATGCAATAGTAATTGTACCATTTTCCTCCGGCTTTTGCAACCTTTTTTTGAAAAAAACGCCGGTATGCTCCGAAAAAGAACATACCGGCGTCCGATGATTCACTTAATTACAGATAGGGGTCAAAGAGTTCGATGCTATCGTTATAGCCCTTGGCCGAGCGGTTGACCGGGATGATCGTGTCGCCCTCCATTTCAAATACCGTCCAGATATTGCCGTCCAGATCGGCGGGAACGATGAACGTCCCGATCAGCTCCGTTCCCTGATAGACGGACACGGCGGCGTTCGAATTCGCCAGCGCTCCGTTGTCCCAGTACTTGCCGCTCGAGAAATCGTGTACCGTATAGACGTACCGTCCGTCCAGCCGTCTGAGCAGCGTGATGGTCTCCGGATAGTTGGGATGCTCCGTGATGGAAGTGTTATCCAGATCCAGCATGACGTAGCCCGGGCACGGACTGCCGCCCTTGGTCTCCGCGTTCGGGTAGAAAATACGGAATCTTCCGCCCGTGGGTGCCGGACCGGTCAGGTGAGAGTCCAGATCGCGCGGCGCAACCGACCACGAGAGAACGAAGCGGTAGATGCCTTCCGACGTGATCTGCGAAATGGCCGCGTTGTGCGTCGAATGATTCGTCCGGATCTGGATATTCTTGTAGCCGGTCGAGTAACCGATCTTCGCATACTCGATCGTGTATGCGCCGACCGTGCCGGAGAATTCATAATAACCGTTTTCGTCCGTTTCGGTCACCGCGACCACCGTTCCGTGATAGTTGTTCTGTCCGGAACGCAGCGTTACCGTAACACCGGAGACCGGCAGGCCGCTGACGGCGTTCGATACCGTTCCGCCCGTCGTGCCCGTCGTATCGCCGTTGTCGATCATCATAAACATATCAACGTATACGGGTGCTCCTGCCGTGACCGTTACGGCCATCTTTTCACTGCGGTAGTGACCGGCCGTCACTTTGATCACGTATTCGCCCGCGCACATATTCACGCGGTACGAGCCGTCCGCATCCGTTCTGGCATCGGTCAGCAGTTCGCCGTCCATGTCGTAGATCCGGATCAGCGCGTCCTGCACGCCGTTTCTGCTTTCGGAATCTCTGACGCTGCCGATGACGGTTCCGGTCCCTCTCAGGATATACTGACTTTCGGCGGGATCCACGATCGGATAAGCAGCGTACTTATCCATGAACGAATCCTCGAAACGGTCGTCGTCGCCGTAGACCGCCTTCGCACCGTCAAGCGCGTCACTGATCGTCAGACCGCCGAACGTGCCCTCGATCGCGGCTTTCATCACGTCGCGGCTGTAATCCGAACCGACGCTGTTGTGATAGCCGACTACCGCTCCGGCAGAAAGATCCGCCAGCGCTTCCGCCATTCTGTAATCGGGTGTCGTACCCTGGCAGTCACAGCCGTAGAACATACAGGATTCCGAGAAGATGAGCTTGCCGCTCAGATCGTTGCTGCTGTAATGATCGCCGAAGAAGCCCGGTGCGAGCCAGTAATGGAACGTCCAGTCGCTGCAGAAGACACGCGCGATCGTCCGCCGCGTCATCAGATCGTAGGAATACGCGTCGTCCGTTGCGTCGGTAACCACTTCGTTCAGGCACAGAACGGGCGTCTGCTTCGAAACACCGCCGATCGGGTACATATTGCCGTGCATAGACAGCACGATCACGTCATACCGTTCGTCGCCCAGCGCCATCATGTCCGCGGCCGTCACGTCAACGTCAACGGTCGTATTCAGCCCGATGGCATCCCATTCGTCCTTCAGGTCTTCGTAATAATCTCTTCTGAATGCAAAATCTTCAAATCCGTTCAGCACGAGGACGCCGCGTTCTCCCGTACCCTCTCCTGCCGACGCGCCTGCTCCGGCAAACAGAAGCGGGATCTCCGGATCTGCGGATGCGCCGGCCGCGCCGTTCAGCTGATTACCGAGCGGCATAAGCGAAATACCGCCGTAAATACCGGATTCGTACCGGAAGGAGATCAGCGCGTGCTCTTCGTCCCAAACGATCGAGCCGTCCATGATCAGCCCGTCTGCTTCAAGCTCTTCGAGCATATCGAGAATGATGTCGGCCTTGCCGTCGATATCCGCGCCGAGGAATTCGTCGTCGGAGGCAAGCGATCTGATCTCGTCGTCAACGTCTCTGATCTTATCGTGGTCGTCTTCGTCCATCGGCTGATAGGATCCGACCCCCACGCCGTCGCTCGTCACGTCCCGTGCAGCCGCGCAGAATTCCGCGTACGATTCGTCGACGGCCGTCAACTCCGTCTGCAGCGTGAATACGCCGTCGTTTGCGGTCAGGTCTCCGTCCGTGCCGTCGTCGTGCATGATCCCGACAAGCTCGCCGTCCTGCATGACGCGTACGTCGTCGGATCCGAGAGCGATATTCGAGAAGATCTCAGCCGTAAAGGTAACGACCGTCGTCTGACCGACCGGGATGCTGCGCGGATCGGCGTCGAACGAATAGATCTCAACGTCCGGATCCGGCTCGTCCAGGAAGGTGCGGTTTTCCGGTACGTTCTCACGCCATCTCGCATAGACCGTGGTGTCGCCCTCGAGTACCGTATCAAAATCGTACAGTGTGGTCAGGCTGCTGTCGGTGTACCAGCTTACGAACGTATAGCCGTCGTACGTCGGATATTCGGGTTCCAGCGCACATTCGCCCTCTTTGACGAGCTGGCTTTCGACCTCGCTGCCGCCGTTGTTTTCAAACGTCATGGTGTAATACGTTTCGCTGATCCCGGGCGTGGGCTTATCGTTGACTTCCCACGGCTTCACGGGGATCGGCATATAGCCGTCACTGATCGCTTTCCAGTGGGCGTACAGTTCCGTGTCGCCCGTGATGGCGGTGTCAAGATCAAATCTGTCTCCGCCGGCGGCGCGCGTATACCATCCGTCAAATTCGTATTTTTCCAGAACGGGAAGATCGGGAGCAGACACGGTTTCGCCCGCGCGGACGCTCACGGTCTTCGGTTCTTTGTTGTTGAAGTTGAAATCGAACGTGACCGTATACGTGCCGTCGTCGTCCGGTACTGCTGCCCGCAGAGCCGGGAGCGCCATTCTCGTCACGATCGCCGCGACTTCGGATCTTCTGATGCTGCTGTCCGGCGCAAACGTGCCGAGGCTGTCGTTTCCGACGAGGACGCCCGCACGATACAGTTTGTAAACGGCTTCGCTGAAATCGTCTGTCATTCTGACATCCGGGATCGCGTCGTCGTCGACCGTCATGACGCTTTCCCACGCCTCGTCGGGCATCGCGTTCGCAAGGATCACGGCAAACTGCGCTCTCGTGACGGGTGCGTCGGGATCATATTCCGCCGGATCGGCAATACCGTTTTCAAGGCAGTAATCCGCGTAGGCCGCGTACCACGGCGAGGTCTCCTCAAAATCGGTCTCCCCGGTATGGTAGATCGCATGGAGACGCGCCGCGATGGTCAGCGTTTCGGCCGCCGTCACGTTTCCTTCCGCGTCGAACAGATCGTTTTCCTTGCCGATCATCAGTCCGTATTCGAAGGCTGACTTTACGTTCCCGTAAAACCAGTCGTCGGGACTGACGTCCGCAAACACGTCATCCGACCAGGAATTGACCTTGCTGAAATTGTCAAATCCGATCGGCTCCGATGCCGACAGCGACAACGGCAGCATACCGAGGATCATGACGATACTCAGCACCAGAGAGATCAACCGCATGGATTTCTTCATGAGAAACCTCCTCGACGCAGATGAATTTCGGGCAATACGCCCATTTTTGCATTTTATAGTATAATGTTACCACATTCCCACAGAAAAAACAACGGTTTTCGTAAAATTCAACGTGCTTTTTTCCGTTTTTCCGCCATCTCCGCTCTTCCGATGCATCCGTTCCGCGCGGCAGGACGGCAATTGACAATCGGTGAAAACGGGTATATAATGAAATCAAGTTTCAATGTCTTTATAAATCAAACGGCACAACACACCGCGGAGGTCATCATGAACGTCGTATTTCCGGCGGCCGCGGCGAAAGGAGCGATCCGATGAAACGTATCGTACAATCCACACTCTCCCTCGGTCTGGCGCTGTGTCTCCTGGCGGCGGGCACGTCATGCGGCGGAAAGCCCGGGCCGACTGATCCGCTCGAAACGACCGGGACAGCCGGATCGCTGACGGAAACGGCCGGGACGGTGCCGGTCGAGCCCGAACCCGAAGTGCCGGACGATTTTCTGCCCGTGCTCCGGTTCGCGGTCTGCTCCGATCTGCACATCTCCACGATCAAGGACGAGGACGCGAAACGCTTTGCGAATCTGACCAAAGCCGCCTACCGATACGCGGACAGTCAGGACTACCAGAATCTTGACGCGCTCGTGATCTGCGGCGACATGACGAACGGCGGCGAAGAATCCGAACTTGAGGTGATCAAAAAGCTGTTCCGCAACGTCAAGGACGGCACCGAGATCATCACCATCATGGGCAACCACGAGCACAACGTCGGCGGCCCGGAAGCCTACACGAAAATTCTCGATCCCGAGCTCCGCAAACACCGCGTGATCAACGGATTCCACTTCATCGCGGCGTCGCCTGACGAAGGGCGGGACGATTACAGCGAGGACACGTGCCGCTGGCTCGCAGAAGAGCTGGCAGCCGCAGCCCTTGACGCGCCCGGTCAGCCGATCTTCACGTTCCGGCACCATCACCTCAAGGACACCGTATACGTCAGCAAATCCTGGTACACGCCGTCCTCCGAGCGGCTGAGAGCGGTCATGGATCCGTATCCGCAGATCGTCGATTTCTCCGGCGACTCGCACGGCCCGATGAACACGCCGAGCGCACTCTGGCAGGGCACGTTCACGGCGCTCAACACCGGCACGCTCGCCTATATCGAACTGGAATACGGCATGACGGACGGAACGGTTCCCGCCGACGCTTTCAGTGCGCAGCAATTCTACATCGTGGAAGCGGACGCGAACAACTCGGTCGTCATTCTCCCGTACGATCTGGCGACGGACGATTTCTTCCGCACGCCGTCTAACACGGACGATCCCGAAAAACAGCTCGTATACTACATAGAAAATCCGGCCGATCCCGCCTCGTTCCGCTATACGACCGAAGAACGGACGGCCCGGTCATCCGCTCCGTATTTCGGAGAAGGCGCCGCCGTATCGGTTGAGCATATCGACTACACCGGCGCGGCGATCACGATACCGCAGGCGTTCGACGACAGCTGCGTATACAGCTACACGCTCGAACTCACCGGCAGCGACGGATCGACGCACACCTACAAGTATTTCAGCGGCTACTACTACGAGCCGATGCAGGAGACCGTACTCTACACGCCGACCGATCTCGCACCGGGCACGACGTACACCGTCAACGTGTATCCCGTCAACGTCTGGGACAAGGTCGGCGAGCCGATCACGACCGAATTCACGACGCGCACCTTCACCCCGGCTCCGTACACGTCGGTCAATCCCGTCAACTTCGTCGGCACGTTCACGGCGCTCAACACCGGCACGCTCGCCTAT
>JAZUKT010000027.1:0-1892 GCA_045643445.1 Eubacteriales bacterium | reverse complement strand
TCGTAGCGGTAGCTTTCGAGACGGCTGACCATATCGTCTGCGCCTTCGACCACGTCGCTGATCTGCGAGAGGGCGTTCTGTGCCCTTTCCATCAGATAGGCGGCTGTCACGCCTTTTTCCGAAAAAGCAAGCGCTCTTGTCACCGTATCGGAATACTTGGCGACGCGCTCCATGCTCTTCAGCTTATTGCGAAGACGAACGAGTTTTTCCTCTTCATCGTCAGCACCGAGCCGAGCCGCATCAATTTCCTTTTTCTGAAATTTCAGCATACTGAGCATGAGCTCGCGCTGATTCATCGCCGCTTTCAATTCGCTGATCTGCCGACGGATTTCGCAAAGCGATTCATACTGCGCCCGATACGCGGCAAGTTCTTTCCCATCGTCCGCAAAGGAATCGAGCAGCGCCGTATAGGTCGATTGATCCGCGTATTCGCTGCGCTCGTTCTGCGTCTGAATACTGAGCAGGACGGCGGAAACGTCACGCAGCGCCGATACGGGCACCGTGCGCCGATTGATCTTCGCCGAGGAACGGCCGTCTGCCTGAATGATCCGCTGCAGCTCGATTTCACCGTTTTCGTCCGGCGGATAACCGAGCGATGACAGCGAATCGGCAGCCGAAGACGAACAGCCGAATATCGCCGAGACTGACGCACGTTCTTCCCCGGTGCGGACAAGTTCACGCGCGTTTTTTCCGCCGCAAAGCAGGAGCAGACTGTCCACCAGAATGGATTTTCCTGCGCCGGTCTGCCCGGTGATCACGGTAAAGCCTTCCCGAAAGGAAATCTCCAGTTCCTTGACGACGGCGATATTTTCAATTCTCAGATTCCAGAGCATATGTCAGGTATTGATCATTTTGCTGATCCGGTGCGCGATGGAAACCGCCGCGTCGGGATCACGTGCAATAATGATGATGCTGTCGTCTCCCGCCACGCAGCCGAGAATTTCCGGCTCGCGGAGAGAATCGACACCGGCGGCCACAGCCTGCGCCATACCGGGATAAGTTTTGATAACGATGTCGTTGAAAGCAGAGTCAACGGATTTGATACTGCTTGCAATGGCACGGCTGTACACGTGCTGATTTTCCGTGTTGCTGTTCTTCGGAAGCACGTACTTGTACGTTCCCATGTCGGACATCTGTTTCAAAAGTTTCAGTTCACGAATGTCACGGGATACGGTAGCCTGGGTCACATCGAAACCGGCCAGTTTCAGCTTGGCGATCAGTTCTTCCTGCGTCTCGATGTTGTAGTTCTCGATGATCTCGAGAATTTTGTTGTGTCTTTTGACTTTCATGGCGTTCCTTTCATCCGGGAATCCGGAAAAATTTACTTATCAGACAGTTTGGAGGACAGCACGTGCAGAAACGCGCGATCCTTCAAACGCAGGAGTCGGGTCACATAATGGGACTTTGTCAGCACGATGCTGTCGCCTTCTTCAAGAAGCCTCGTGGCTCTGCCGTCCGCACAGAGATACACGTCGGAACCGCGTCCGTCAATGTGCTCGATCATGATCTCCGTTGCGGAGGAGAAGATCGCCGGACGGCTGGAAAGCGTATGCGGGCAGATCGGCGTCAGGCAGATGCAGTCGAGCGACGGATCAAGGACAGGCCCGCCGGCTGAGAGCGAATAAGCGGTCGAACCGGTCGGTGTCGCGGCGATCACACCGTCAGCGCGGCAATGCTGTGCCTTGACGTGATCACAGATCAGATCGTACGAAATCAGCCGCGCGACGGAGCCGCTGGCCACCACGATATCGTTGAGCACCGTATAAGATTCACGAAGCGTCCCGTTTGCGTCATAGACGGCGGCATCGAGCATCATCCGCTCCTCGGTGCAGTAGTCGCCGGAGAGAAGATTATCAAGCAGAGAGAGATCGGCCATTTCCATTTGGGCGAGA
>JAZUKT010000026.1:0-5963 GCA_045643445.1 Eubacteriales bacterium | reverse complement strand
GTCAGGAGATTGTACGGCATGACCTTGACAACGTTGTCGGCGTTCACTTCAACGATCAGGTACTGCGCGGCGTTCTCATATCCTTCGGGATAAGCGCCGACGGTCAGCGTGTCCTCCATCTCGAAGCGTGCGAGCGTGCCCGTGCCGATCATCGTGAACCGATCCTGCCAGATGAAGCGCGGATTGTTGATCGGGCCGTGCGAATGGCCGGAGAAGTTGATGACGTTCGGATAGAGCGCGTAGGATTCGCCAAGTCCTGCGGCAGGATCGCTCGTCCACATCCGGGTGATGTAAACGGTATCCTTGAGGTGGTGATGCTGGAACGTAAAGATCGGTTTGTCCGGCGTATCTTCGGCGGCGGCAGCGAGTTCGGTCTTCATCCATTCGATGGTCTTTTCGCTGTATTCACTGGAAGAAGCGTCAAGCGAGACGGAAATGAAATGGTAACCACCGATCACGTGATGCTGATTCAGATCGCGGGTGAGGATGAATTTGTAGGGATTAATGTTCCTCGAATAGTGCTCGTGGTTGCCGAGCATCGTGATGAGCGTCGTTTCCTCACGGACACAGTCCTTGAAGAGGTACTTCAGCATCTCGAATTCCTCGCCTTTGCCGTTTTCCGTCAGATCACCGACGATGACGACCGCGTCAAGTGCCTGATAATCTTCCGAACTGTCGGCGTAACGGTAGGCGGTTTCAAACATCTTTCTGAGGTTGCCGGCTTCCTTGCAGTCGGGATCTTCCAGCACGTGAACGTCGGAGCAGACGACAAAGCGGACGACCGGCACGAACGGCTCGTACAGATCAGCCGGGGTAGGCTCGGCGGCTTCCGTTTCCGATTCGGATTCGCTCTCGATGGGCAGATCGGGATCGCCGGGGATTTCCGACGGAGCAGGGGAATTGACGCAGGCGGTCAGCAGACAGACGGCAAGCAGAAGCGGGAGCCAGATTTTTATGATCCATTTCATATTCTATACCTCATTCAGCGGCGGTCGTGAACGTGACCGTGATCGGCGTGCCCTCAACCTTCCAGACGTTGACCGGGGTTACGGTGACGGTGTATTCGGTGGCGGGCGTCAGATCCGGGATCGCGTATCCGATGGATTCGCACAGCGGTTCGTGGCAGTATTCGGACGAGAGAACGATGGAGCCGCCGTTTCCTGCCGCGTCTGCGTAAGCGAACGTGTAGCAGTAGACGCAGCTGTCGTCGTAAGCCTGCGGTACGGAAACGGTTGCGCCGTTCGCCGTTACGTCGGAAACGGTGATCACGGCATTCTCGGCAAAATACGGAGCGGAAGCCGTATCATACTGTGCCGCCGTGTAAACGAAGTCATCCTTGCTGCCCGTTATCGGGATGTAGTAAACGAGCTGCGTGTCAGCGTCATCCGTGTTCGACGGCGTCTTCATGAAATCGCCTGTCCGGAGATTGTACGGCATGACCTTGACGACGTTGTCGGCGTTCACTTCCACGATGGAGAACTGAGCGGCTTCCTCATAAGGCGTACGGTTGCAGACGCCGTCTTCTTCCATACTGAAGTAGGAGAGCGTGCCCGTGCCGATCATGGTGAAATCGTCCTGCCATACCGTGCGCGGGTGATTGATCGGACCGTGCGAATGGCCGGAGAAGTTGATCACCTGCGGGTATGCGCCGTAAGCCGAGCGGAGACCGGGCGTCGATGAGGTGCCCCAGTCATTGCTAACGTAGACAGAATCATGGAGATGATGATGCTGGAACGTGAAGATCGGTTTGTCTGGCGCGTCTGCCGCAGCGGCAGCGAGTTCGGTATTCAGCCAGCTTACCACGTCGTCGCTGTATTCATTTGACGGGATATCGGGCGAAACGGCGATGAAGTGGTAGCCGTTGATGACGTTGTGGCTGTTGTTCTGCTGATTCAGAACGAAGGAGAAAGCTTTCGCGTTGCCGTAATGCTCGTGATTGCCGAGCATCGAGATGAACTGCGTTTCTTCGCGCAGATTATCGTTCAGGATCGTTTTGATGTTGCGGTATGCGTTGACTTCGCCGTCCGTCGTGAGGTCGCCGACCAGCACAAGCGCGTCGAGCGCCTTATAAGATTCCTGCGCATCGGCGTACGCATAGGAGGAATTGATCAGATCGGTGAAACGTGCGGCTTCGACGCAGTCCATCGAGATGCCGATATGCACGTCGGAGCAGACGACAAAGCGGAGCACGGGTTCGAACGGCTCGTAAAGTTCAGCCGCGGTCGGTGCGGGTTCGGTTTCGGATTCGACGGCCGGCTCATCCACGGAGGACGGCTGAACGGTACCCGTGCAGGAGATCAGCAGACAAAGACAGAGGAGGAGCGGAAGAAGTGCTTTCAGTAAGTTTTTCATCATATACCTCATCAGCCATTCGGCTCAAGTGTTGTAAAGGTGGTGCTGATCGGCTCGCCGTTGATGCCCCATGCATTGACCGGCGTGACCGTAACCGTATATTCGGTCGCGGGTGTGAGTCCCGTCAGCGTGTAGCCGGCCGCTCCGGGCATCGGCTCGAAATAATATTCGGAGAAATACACGATCTCGCCGGAGGAGCCGTCAGACCCTACATAATCGAGAACGTAGCTGTAGATGCAGCTGTCGTCGAGTGCCTGCGGTGTCGAGATGCAGGCGCAGGTGTCGGAAAGATCGGATACCGTGACGCCGGAATCTTCGGTGAAGCGCGGAGCCGTTGCCGACTCATAACGCGCAGCCGTGTAGACGAAATCGTCCTTGTTCCCGGTGATCGGGATGTAGTAGACGAGCTGCGTGTCAGGGTCGTCCGTGTTCGAGGCCGTCTTCATGAATTCGCCCGTCAGGATGTTGAAGGGTTGGATCTTGACGACGTTGTCGGCGTTAACTTCGACGATGTAATACTGTGCGGCGTTTTCCTTGCCGACCGGGAGTGTGCCGTCCGTCGCGCCGTATTCCATTTCAAAATAGGAGAGCGTGCCGGTGCCGAGCGTCGTGAAATCGTCCTGCCAGATGGAGCGCGGATGATTGATCGGGCCGTGCGAGTGGCCGGAGAAGTTGATCAGCTGCGGATAAGGCGAATAGGCTTCGCGCAGCGCGTCGGAGGTGCCGGTGTACCAGTACGGGCTGACGTAAACCGTATCCTTCAGATGCTGATGCTGGAAGGTGAAGATCGGCTTATCCGGCGCGTCGGCGGCAGCGGCTGCGAGTTCGCCTTTCAGCCAGTTTATCGTGTTTTCGCTGAAATCATTGGAGGTTTCGTCGGGAGAGAGTGCAATAAAGTGGAACCCGTTAATGACGACGTGCTTGTTCAATTCCTGATCGATGGTGAACTTGTACGGGGCAAGGTTACCGTTAAAATGCTCGTGATTACCGAGCATCGTGATCAGCTGCGTGCCCTCACGTTTGTACGCCGTCACGACTTCCTTGAAATTGGCGAGCTCGCGTTGGTGACCGCTGTCGGTGAGATCGCCCGCTACGATAACGGCGTCAAGATTCGTGTAGGATTCTTGTGCGTCGCTGTACGCATAGGCCGTCTCGAACAGCTGCTGCAGACGTTCGTATTCGACGTTGTCCGTCTGCTTTTTGAGATGCGTGTCGGAGCAGACGGCAAAACGGATCACGGGGACGAACGGTTCGTACAGTTCGGCGTCCGTCAGCACGACCGCTTCCGTTTCGGTTTCTGTTTCGGATTCCGATTCAGGCGCCGATTCGGCAGGACCGGCGGATTCGGTTTCGGGTGCTTCTTCAAAGGACGTGGTCTGACCCACGCAGGCTGTCAGCAGACAGACACAGAGAAGAAGGGAAAACAGCGCTTTCAGTTGACCTCTCATGATAACCCTCGCATTGATCATATTATAAAGTAAAAGGGTATACTACCTTGCACTTATCATAGCATATTCTTCCCGTCAAATCAAGAGAACGGCACGAGAAAATCCGACCCGAATGTCAAAAAAACTCCCCGGTTCGCGGCCGGAGAGTTTTGGATGGATTCGGTTTATTCTGCGCGGGATGCGAGATATTCTTCCGCCAGTTCGATCTGGTGCAGAACGGATGCTTTCGACGGACCGCCGTACACGAGACGCTGGTTCACACAGTTGTCGAGATTGACCGCCGCATAGACACCGTCGTCAAATAACGGGGAGAACGTCTTGTATACGTCAAGCGGCAGGGATTCAAGCTCGGTACCGTGTTCGATGCAGTAGGCAACGAGACGGCCGCTGACCCGGTAGGCGTCACGGAACGGGAGTCCTTTTTTGACGAGGTAGTCCGCGCAGTCCGTTGCGTTGATGAAGCCGTGGGAGGCGGCCTCGCGCAGCCGTGCTTTTCTGACCGTCATCGTTTCGATCATCGAGGCGAAGAGCTCGAGACAGAGCTTCACGTTGTCGATCACGTCGAAGGCGGCTTCCTTGTCCTCCTGCATATCCTTGTTGTACGCGAGCGGGATGCCTTTCATCATCGTCAGTACGGTCGTCAGATCACCGTAGACGCGCCCGGTCTTGCCGCGAACCAGTTCCGCAATGTCGGGATTCTTCTTCTGCGGCATGATGGAGGAGCCGGTGGAGAAGGCGTCGTCCAGTTCAATGAAGCCGAACTCGCCGGAACACCAGAGAATGATCTCCTCGGAGAAGCGGGACAGATGCGTCATGACGAGCGAGAGGGCAAAGCAGAATTCGATCAGAAAATCGCGGTCGGAAACACCGTCGAGAGAGTTTTCGGTGATGCCGTCCATGCCGAGCAGATCTGCAACGAGCTGCCGGTCGATCGGATAGGTCGTCGAGGCCAGCGCGCCGGAGCCGAGCGGGGAAATGTTCGTGCGGGCGTAAATCTGATCGAGGCGTTCGCTGTCACGGAGCAGCATCCGCGCATAAGCGAGAATATAGTGCGCAAAGGTCACGGGCTGCGCACGCTGCAGGTGCGTGTAACCGGCCATGACCGTATCCACGTTGTCCTTTGCCACGGTGAGAATGGCTTTGATGAGCCCGTCGATCAGCGCTTGTGTTTCCTTGATCTCGCGGCGGAGATAGAGACGGATGTCGAGCGCGACCTGGTCGTTCCGGCTGCGGGCGGTGTGCAGGCGCTTGCCGGTGTCGCCGATACGCTTCGTCAGAACCTCTTCGACGAACATATGAATGTCTTCCGCTTCCGGGTCGATCGGGAGAGCGCCGGATTCGATGTCAGCGCGTATCTCTTTGAGCGCGGCGACGATCGCATCCGTCTCACGCTGCTCGATGATACCGCAGCGGCCGAGCATAGTCGCGTGGGCGATGGACCCTTCGATATCCTCACGGTACATCCGCGAGTCGAAGGAGATCGAGGAGTTGAAGTCATTCACGCGCGTGTTTTCCGCCTTGGAGAAGCGGGCGTCCCACATTTTTGCCATAATAATACCTCATAAGAAGCAGCCGGACGTCTGATGGGAGAGATCCGGCTGCGCTTTTGTGTCGATTAGTCTTTCCAGTTCTTCGCGGCCTGAGCGCGTACCTTGAGCGGCAGACCGAACAGGTTGATGAATCCGGCGGAATCTTTCTGATCGTAATCGTCGTCTTCGCCGAAGGAAGCGGTCTGTTCGTTGTAGAGCGTATACGGAGAGGTAACGCCCGCGTTGATCAGATTGCCCTTGTAGAGCTTCAGCTTGACGTCGCCGGTCACGTGCTTCTGCGTGTCGTCGATGAAAGCGGAAATGGATTCGCGCAGCGGGGTGAACCACTGACCGTTGTAAACGAGTTCCGCGAACTTTTGGGATACGATCGCCTTGAAGTGAGCGGTTTCCTTGTCAACGGTGATCGTTTCAAGTACGTCGTGCGCCTTGTAGAGGATCGTGCCGGCAGGCATTTCGTATACACCGCGGCTCTTCATGCCGACGAGACGGTTTTCGACGATGTCGAGAATACCGATTCCGTTTGCACCGCCGATGACGTTCAGCTTTTCGACGAGTTCAATCGCGCCGAGTTCTTCGCCGTTGACCGCCGTCGGGATACCTTTTTCGAAGTGGA
>JAZUKT010000025.1:0-2305 GCA_045643445.1 Eubacteriales bacterium | reverse complement strand
AGATGGCGGGCGACAAGCTCGAAAACGTCAAGCGCTCCCGTCTGCAGTGGACGGCGATCATGCTCGACATCCGTCCCGATCCCGTCAAGGGAAAGGAATTCCACGAAGCCGTCACCTCGCGCGGCATCCGTTGGAGCGAATCCCGTGAGCTCCGCCCGGACTTCGACTTCGGCGAGCCGCCGTACAAGTGGATCCCGTAAAATCCGGCCATACAAAAAGAACGTACCGTTTCCGATACGTTCTTTTTTGTTATTGAAATCAGTCTGCATACGTGCCGTAGCCTTCATAGGGAATGACTTCATATTCAATCTTCGCGCGCTTGCCAACCTTGTTGAATTCGTACGTGCCTTCCTCAAAGATTCTCGCCACGTCGGCGCTGTACATATATTCACCGATCTCGGAATACTTCAGAACGGAGTCCCAGAAAATGTTGTTCCACTTCGTAAGCTCCGCGCCGACGTAAATGTTATCCTTGATAACGGAGTAGGCCGGGTTGATCGGGAAGTTCGGGTCGTCAATGTCGGAGGTGTCAAATGTAATGGCGGCGAGATCAGGGTACTTCGACGCCCAGGTTTCCGTTAGCGACCATTCGCGGTATTTGTTGAGTTCCGCCCACATTCCGGTTTCCTGATTGCCCCAACTCTCAAAGCTGTCGAGATAGTGTGATCTCATACGGTCATCGTAGTAGATATAGCCGCCTTGGCCGTGGTTGATGATGAGGTTGTTCGTAATCGTGATATTGCGTCCGCCGCCGACCATGAAGCCGTAACCGTATACGTCGAGCAGCAGGTTATACTGTGCCGTCCAGCCGGAGAGCATATCGTCGAAGTAAATGCCGTTCGCGTTGTGAATATCGCTGCCGATCCGTTCGAACTTGTTGTGAGAGATGACGTTGCCGAAGGAGTGCCACTGACCGCCGCCGTAGAATGCACCCGCGTCATCGGCTTCCTGTACGACGTCGTGGACGTAGTTCCATTCGATCGTGTTTTCAAGACCGCCTGCGGAGAGAACGGCGTGAGGCGTGTTGTAGATTTCGTTGTGAACCATGGTGGTACCGACGCCGCTTGTGCCGATACCGCCGGAATACATACGCTGTATCTGACCGACGTCGTGAACCGTGCAGTTTTCGATGACGTTGTTCGAGTGCGTCAGCGTAGCGTAATCGCCTGTGTTCTGCATGAACAGGCCGCCTTTACCGGCATTGTAGACTTCGCAGCCGTAGATGGTGTTGTTGTAGGTTGCCTTGTAGCTCAGAAAACCGTCACCCTCGAAGTTGCGGATTGTGCAGCCGCGGACCGTTACGCCTTCAGCCACCGTGGGGGCGATGACGGTTTCACGGGTACCCTGCATCGTCAGATTTTCAAAGGTGATATAGGTCATGTCGCCCGTGAACATCGGAGCAGGCTGATAGCTCATCATCACGGTGTCGGCGTTACTGCCTTCTAACGGCAGCAGATAGAGCTTCAGATTTTCGCGGTCGAGGTAGTATTCGCCGGGGGCGTCCAGTTCTTCCGGGACATTGTAGAAATAGAATTCGCCGCCTTCTTTATACTGAGAAGGATAGGTGACCTTCAGAGCGCCTGTTTCGGGATCATAGGAGTCGATCGTCGTCGTTTCTTCCGACCAGTTGTACATGAAATAGTCGTGAATCATCGCGCCCTCAAGCGTCTTCCAACGGGAAACGTGATCGGCGACTTCACCGGAGATGCGGATGATGCCGTTTTTCGGATCGAGGATGCCGCCTTCTTCAATGTGGCACTGATCCTCATACTTCCATTCGTGGGAATCGTTCGGATAACGGGCGTTTGTGAGTCTCGTGTCGCCCATGAAAAAGCCGACGTTCATGCCGCAGAGTTCGGCAGGCATTTTCGTGTTCGCGCCGTAGCCGAGTTCCTTGCCGATCATGTCAGTGGTAACACCTTCTGCAGCGAGGTCGCAGACAACGATGCTGTCCGCCACTTCGGGATAGAAGCGCGCCTTCATTTCTTCGTCATCCACCGCCTTGAAGGACGACAGCGGGATATTCTTGCCGGCGTTCAGAATGACTTCGCCGTCGCCGATTCCCTGAATAATGGTCGGTTCCTCAGCGGTACCGCCGAGCGCCTTGTCAAAGGTGAAATTCGATACCGCGTATTCGCCGGGGAGAAGATTGACGGTATACTGTGCGGTGCTGCCGCCGTCACGCAGTTCGTGAATGCGGGCAAGCGCCTGATCAAGTCCTGCGAACGGCGTTTCTTCGGCACCGTTGCCGTTTCCGTCGGGCGCCACGTAGAAGATCGGACCGTCGTAGGACGTCGTTTCGGTG
>JAZUKT010000024.1:0-2429 GCA_045643445.1 Eubacteriales bacterium | reverse complement strand
ATGCGGACAAGCACCTTATCGGGATAGACCTCGACCTCCGCGCCGATACCGTCGCCGCTGACCATCCGCTCGGAGCACTTCGGCAGGTTGACGGTATGTACGCCGTCATAATCGTGGAACGTCCACCAGCCCACGTCACGGAAGATGAAGAAATCCAAGACCACAAGTTTGTCTTTGTTCTTTATGGCGTTCATCAGCGCGCCGGGTTCGCTCTGCGTGCTGATGCCGGGCAGAAGACAGTTGGCGAAAATAAACGTGAACGCGTCTTTTTCTTCCGCTTCCGCGAGTTTTGATACAACAAATTCATACTGCTCGTCGCTCATCGTGATGTCGGCGCTGTAAGACGTGTTCAGCTCAGGCGCGAGGAAGATGAAATAACAGCCGTTCAGCACCTTGCAGTAATAGGGCTTGTCGATGCCGACGCCGTAAAAGGAATTCGCGTATTCGATAAACCGCTGCGTGAGCGCTTCGGGGTCGTTATGGATGTCGAAGCTGCCGACGGAGGGGAAGATATTTTTTGCAGGTCTCAGAAGAGAGGAATGCCCGTAGGTCAGCATACTCTCGATGTCCTGCCCGTTCATGGTGTTGTCGCCGATGAGCACGAGCGCGTCGTTTTTCGGGAAGGTATGTCCCACGCCTTTGAGTGCCTTGTCGAAGTTGCCGTAGGTCTCGAGGTTATTGCCCTCGAGCTTCGGTGCGGCGAGGACGGCGAATTTCAGCGTGCATTCGTCCTCGTTCACGGCTTCATAAACGGGGGAGAAATTCGGACCGAAGCCGAAGATCATGGAGGCGGTCATGATGAATGCCGCGATCTTTTTCAGAAAGACAAGAATAACGTTCATTTTCTCTCCTCCTTACGCTACGTCGGAATAAACGTAATCAAATCTGCCGATCGGGGCGGCGTCGCCGTCGCAATAGAACGTATCGGCGGTGTATTCGCCGTTTTCGTCGGGTTGGAAATTATCCGCCCACTTGAAGCGGAGATCGATCAGTCCGTCGATATAGCGGTTGAGTCCGAGCACGGAATACGGGATCTTCAGCATCATTTTGTTGCCCTCGGTCTTTACTTCCACGTCGGAGGTCTCTTCCCAGTTCCAGCCGCCGAGGCATTTGCTCACCTTGCCCTCGCCCGCGAGATTGACGGCGAAATCGTAGCCGTTCCAGTTTTTATTTTTCGAATTCCTATTCAGGAACAGCACCATCTTATTGTCGCCGTCTGCGCCTTGGATATCTTCGGCGGTCTCGGCATAGAAATAGACGTTTTTCCCGTCGTGCGCGGTCTTCAGTACGGTAAAATCATTCCGTCCGGTCGTATTCGTGTAATAGAGGTCTCCGAAGCCGATATGTCCGCGGTCAACCGTATCGTTATTATAGTCTCTGTAAACCGCGGTGATCGCCGGATCGTCCCACTGATCGAACGAGCCGTTTATGTTGATCGTGATCTTTCCGCCGACGTCAACACGGTCACCCGCGCCCTTGAAGCGGCGGATGTTTTCCGCCATCTGCAGATAATAGTTGTCGCCGAAGCCGCCCTTCATGGGCTCCGCGTCGCGGCTGCCCTCCCATGTGGCGTTGTCGCAGAAAAGAATGGGATTCAGATCATTACCTTCCAGTCGCATCGCCGTCCATTCGTTCCATCCTGTCACGAATACGGTATCGGGATTCATGCGCAGCGCGAAATCCCACTGCTCCTGGAAATTATATCCGTACTGAACGGCGTCCGGCGAGGTGTCGCGCAGACCGTCGTGCCAGCTTCTCGTATGGTCGGTTCCGCCGTACCACGAAGCGATCGCGAAATGTCCGGAGGCGCAGTGCTGAGCGATAGACACGTTCATGATGCTGTTGCTGCCGTCGGGATCGGAGTAGACGGCGTCCTTTGTGTACAGACGGTAGAATTCCATCCACGGCCAGCCGTTTTCATGCTTTTCCGCGTTCGGCCACTGGGAGGTCTTGACGGTGAAATAATCCAACAGCTCATCGGTCAGCTGCGCGGGATCGGAGATGATCAGCGGTTTGCCCTTCCAGCGGAAGAACAGTTCGTCAAGACGGGGGTATTTCTCCCGCATCGCAGTGTTGTTATATATCTCGTTATAAATAGTGATATCCGTCTGCAGGGGAGCCGCACTCGTATAGAACGCGATCTGCGGCACTTTATAGCCCTGCTCTAAATATTCGTACCATACATCGATCAGTTCGCGGGCGGTTTCGATATACGGCAGAGCGTTAGTCGTGTCGAAAAGCACATAGTCAACGCCGGCATCCGCGAGCATCTGCACGTGCTTACGCAGTACCCATCTGTCGTTGATCATATAATATCCGAACAGCGGCTCGCCCCAGAAATGGCCGGCCCAGAGCGGACCGCCGCCCGCCGCCATCCAGTTTTCCTCTGACAGAACGGCTTCCGGATGCGCGTCCACGATCTTCTGATT
>JAZUKT010000023.1:0-2310 GCA_045643445.1 Eubacteriales bacterium | reverse complement strand
TCCGATCAAATGAATAAAACAGCCGCCGCTTATGCGGATCCATCGTGAAATGGAGCGCACAGGCGGCGGTTTTTATGCGGTTTGGATTCAGTTTTTTCGGGCGGCGTCCGCGCGGTCTGCGAGAATGCGGGAGATCTCTGCCATATAGCGGAGCGTGGCCGGCAGCGTTTCGGGCGGCTCGTGCGCGAGGAAGCAGTCCGCCTCCAGCGTAAAGTCTCCCGCGTAGCCGATCGCTCCGAGCGCGTCCGTGACTGCGTTCCAGTCGATGGTGCAGCCCACGGAATAGGGAAGCGTGTGCCGATCCGATTTGCCGTCGTTGTCGTGGACGTGAAGCGCGCCGAGCCGATCATGCCCGAGCATGCGGATCGTTTCTGCCGCCGACTCCCCGTACAGGCCGCAGTGCCCGACGTCGAGGCATACCGTGAAAACGGACGGATCCAGCGCGTCGTACAGATCGGTGAGATTTTCCGCGCGCGAGCATTCGAAGGGGATGATGCGGTTTGCCCCGGCGTCCCAGTCCCAGATGTTTTCGAGCGCGACGCGGACGTGCGATTTTTGCGCGGTCTCGGCAAGACTGTTATAGAAGCGGAGGTTGGCGTCTTTCGCCGATTCGCCGGCCGACTCCTTGAACGGATGCACCACTATGTGCTCCGCGCCGAGAAACCCCGCGATTTCGAGAGACTGTTCGATGCGGCCGACGATCATGCCGTTGTAATCGGCGTTCCCGGGAATATTCGACGGAAACGGCGCGTGTCCCTGATGAAAGGGAATGTGATACTTTTCCGAGAGGGCAAGCACTTTTTCCGCCTGCTTCATCGGATCGTCGTTCGAGCGCAGGAAGGCTTCGCTGTTCAAAAAGAACATGGAATAATCGAGCGCGTCAAAACCGGCTTCGGCGAACCAGCGGATGGCGGTCTCCGTGTCGATCCGTTCAAAGACGTTGCTGGTCTGGGTGCATATTTTCATGTCGGCTGACTCCTTTCAGCGTTTCGTGTGTTCGGCGGAAGCGGCGAGGGAGGTGAGCGTGTCACCTGCGATGCGGTAGACGGTCCAGTCGTCCATCGGCACGGCGCCCATCGAGCGGTAGAAGTCGATACTCGGTCTGTTCCAGTCGAGGCACCACCATTCGAGGCGTCCGCAGCGGCGCTCCACGGCGATCTGGGCAAGCACCGTGAGAAGGCCTTTGCCGTAGCCTTTTCCGCGGCAGGCGGGTTTCACGTAGAGGTCTTCGAGATAGATCCCGGCGCGTCCGAGAAACGTCGAAAAATTATGGAAAAAGAGCGCGAAGCCGACTTCCGTCTCTCCGTCGAGGGCGAAGATCACTTCGGCTTTTTTCTGATCAAAGAGCCATTCTTCAAGCAGCTCGGGTGTGGCCACGACCTCGTCGAGCATCTTTTCGTATTCCGCCAGCTCGCGGATGAATTGCAGAATGAGCGGCACGTCCGCCCGGCAGGCAAATCGGTATTCCATAAGCGCTCCTTCTCGGCGTCGGTTTCTGATGAAATAACTATACCGCAAATCGCCGCGCCTGTCAAGTGCCGCGCGAAAAAGAAGCCGCCCCGGCGTGGGACAGCTCCTTTTGTGATTTTACCGCATTTCGGGCGGCGTCATATCGCCATCCGGTTTGTCGGGCGGCGTCATTCCGTCCATTCTGCCGGGCATTCCGTCAGGTGCAAAATCGCCGAAATCGCCTTCGCCGCCGGGACGACCCATGCCGCCCTGCATCGGGAAGCCGCCGTCCGCCGTAATGCCGAAGAGGGCGAGTACGTCGTCGAGCGTGGCGTCATCGTCGAGGGCGGCCACCTGCTCCTTGAAGGCCTTCATATCGAAAGCTTCGGCAAGTGCGCCGAACTGACCGAGGTCACCGAAGTCACGCCCGCCGCGTCCGCCGAATCCGCCCATGCCGCCGATCTCGCGGGTGACGGAGCCGGGCGTGAGGGTCTGCTCTTCGCCGTCCACGATGACGGTTCCGCCCGTGTAGGTGATGCCGTCTTCGGAATCAAGCGCGCTGTCGGGAGCGGTCACGCCATTGACGGCTATCGTGCCGCCGGTTACGCGGATGAAGCCGTTCGAGTCCACACCGTCGCCTTCTTCGCCGAGCGAGGCGTTGATCGTCACGGTACCACCGTTGAAGCTGATGACGGAGACGTTGTCTTCATTCACGTTCATGCCGTCGTCACCCGAGTTGATCGTCAGATTGCCGCCGTTCACGGAGAGGTGCAGTTCGCTGTCCATGCCCTCGAATCCGGCGTTGACGGTCAGCGAGCCGGTGCCTTCCGCTTCGCCGCAGACGTTCATCGTCACGTAGGA
>JAZUKT010000022.1:0-1977 GCA_045643445.1 Eubacteriales bacterium | reverse complement strand
CGCCGCTGATCTTCTTCTCTTCCGTACCGTGAATGTCAAAAATCTTCCCGGTCGTCGGCGCGTAGGCTTCGATCGTTTCGGGCGTGATACTCTCGTCGCGCGGCACGTAGTAGACCCGGCCGTTCTCGACGTACCAGTCGTTCGGACGGCCGAATGCCTCGGCGACGTTTTCGAGCCAGTACGGCATATCCGGCTTAATATTCTGTTCCGACGGATACAGCATCGTCAGAACGCCGGTCTCGCGGTCGTAGGAAGCGATCGGCGAATGCTCGTCAATCCACGAGTGGCAGAAGTTGACGGTCACGCGTTCGAGATTGCGCATTTCTTCGGGCAGATCCCCGTCGCCGACGATGAAGCCGCTCGCCTTGTTGCCCCAGCCGGCGCCAGGCGATTCGACTGCCGCAGGAATGAGCGTGCCCTCCGCCGGATAACGGGTGTGATCGGCACGCGCGTCATTGACGTAAAAGTCGGTGAAATCCTCGTTTGCCACCGGGGCGGAGAGGCATTTTACGCCGTTGAATTCATCCCACTCGAAGCCCGTCACGCGATAACTGCCGAGGATGCGCGCTTCGCCCGTCTCCGTCGCTTCGATCGTCAGGTTCGAGAACGTTTCGTCCAGTTCCACCGTCTCGTCGAGGCAGTAGGTGCCCGGTTTCAGCCGGATCGTCAGCGGAATATCGTCGCCGTCCTGCCGCCGTCCTCTGACGACCGCAAGCGCGTCGGAAAGAGCGGCATACGCTTCGCCCTCGCCTACCGTGAACGTATCGCCGTTCTGCACCGTATCCGTTTCGGTTTCCGTCCCGACGTTTTCGCCGTTCCCGGACGGTGTGCCTGCCGTACATCCGGCGAACAGAAGCGCCGCCAGCAGAACGCTGATGAATTTCTTACCGTTGTGTTTCATGGGGGTCCTCCCGCTTTCTGATTATTCTTTGTTCACGCCGTTTTCACACGGCCTCGCTGTTAAAAAAAGCAGGAGGGGTCGAACCGGTTCGTTCGTTCCCTCCTGCAGATTTGCATAATTTAACCCTGTACTTTGGCGATGACCTTGTCGTTGAACGCAACGGAAGTGCCGAATTCTTCGACCAGTTTCTTGTAATCGCTTTCAGCCATGGCAGATTCAGCGTCAGCTTCCCAGCCTGCCAGTTCGCCTTCGCCGACGTAGTACATGATGTGCCAGCCGTATTCGGTTTCCACGATGTCGTGGTCGCCGGTCTGACGGGATTCGTCAAAGAGCCAGTCGTTGAATGGCGTGACCATATCGCCGACTGCTACGTCCGTGTAAAGGCCGCCCGCTTCAACAGAACCGGTATCGGCGCTGTACTGTCCGACCAGTTCGATCAGCTTGTCTTCCGTGAATCCGGCTTCTTCCCATTCGGCGTAGATGCGGTTGACTTCGGTATCGTCTTCATATTCTTCGTTCGAAACGAGGAGGTGACGGACGTCTCTCGTCTTGGTTTCGTCGCGGGCCGCGGCTCTGTCAACAAGATATACGTCGTACGTAGTCACGTCGTCTTCGTTCTTCTGAGCGGCATTGACGTAAAGATCGCCCACCTGCGCGTCAGCCAGCCATGCGTTGACGTCTTCGCCGAAAATGTTGACGGCTACGTTCTTCGCAAGGGAATCATCGGCGATCTGGGCGGCTTCTTCCTCGGTCTTGCCGAGTACGTCGATCGCGTAAGCGCTCACGAGTGCCTTGAATTCGTCAGCGGTCTTCACGCCGTCAAATTTGTCAGCAGCTTCCTGAACCTTTGCAACAGCGTCGGCAGCTTCGCCGATCGGGTTGCCGTCGGTGTCGGTGAGCATGAAGTCGGCGATCTTCGTTTCAAACGCATAAAGATCCGCCGTCAGGAAATCTTCCGTATGTTCGGCATAGTAAGCCTCGCGGTCTTCCGCCGTGTAGGTGAGACCGTCGGTGAACTGCGTCGAGTACTTGGAGGCAAGTTCCGTCAGGTTGAGGCAGGCGCGCATATCCTTTTC
>JAZUKT010000021.1:0-2423 GCA_045643445.1 Eubacteriales bacterium | reverse complement strand
TCGTGAATTTTGTCTGAATTGAAGGCGCGGCCGAGCCGACAACCTTCCATCTCATATTGTAATCCAAAAAAACGTGAAAATCAAGGCAGGATAGGGTACAAAAAGTATCCGATATTCACATTTTTGTCGCCGAATTCGCAGAAACGGCACACATAACGGCACGAATGATCGGTTTGTCGGTGGAATCCGGGCACGCGAATGCGGATGGCGGCATATGAAAAACCGCAAGCATCAGCTGGCCGGACAAAAAAGAAGCGTTACGCCGATGGGGGCATAACACTTCTTTGCGGTTGGGATTGTCATATTTACGTCGATAGTCGACCATCATACGTCCAGCGTCACGGGAATGTCGTCAAAGAGATCTTTCGTGCAGTGTACCGGCACCGTTGCCTGACCGTGTTCCGTTTCGACTGTCACGTCGTATTCGCCGTAGAAACCGCGGAAGACCGCTTTTCCGCCTTCGTCTGCCGTAAGCGCGGTTTCGGTGTGCCATTCCCGGTGGATCAGATCGTACAGGGCGGTATAGGCGGTTTTTTTGGTGAAATCAAAGCGGACTAAACCGCCGAAGTAGGTGTTTTCGCCGCAGGTCATGTCGCCCTGAGCCGCACCGTTGGCGTAACCGTCTACCAGATTCCAGTAAAGGATCTGCTCCATATTCGGGTAGGAGAACCACAGCCTGTACAGCGTGGTGAGGATTTCAGCCTGCACGTCTTCGTCCTCGGCGTCGTTGCTGTACGCGGGGATGGTGATTTCGGTGATCTGCATCGGTTTGTTGAAATTCGCGTACAAATCGAGAATGCGGAACAGCTGCTGCGGATCGTAGCATTTGCGCGTTCCCTCGATCTCGCGTTCGCGCGGGAAGAACATATGATACTGCATCCCGATCGCGTCGATGCGGCAGCCTTTGAGCAGCGTGTTTTCAATGTAGCTGTAATACATATCGGTCGTCTGGCCGCGTCCGTTGAACAGACCGTATTCGTTGATGGTCAGCTCGTTTGACGGGAAGTATTTTTCGGCCAGCTTGTAGGCAAAGGTCAGATAGTCGTCGGCTTTGTATATGGCGGGTTCCTTGTCGAGGTCTTTCCAGAACAGCTCGTTCGTCACTTCGATGGTGCGGATACGGTCGGCGTAGCGCTCGGCGATCTCACGGAAATGCCGTTCCATCTCGCATTTGTTCTGGAAGACGTCGGTACGGCTGATCCACGCGGGATAATGGTGCGTGTAGGAGAGGGCGTGTTCGCGCGGTTCGATGTTGTTTTCCGCACAGTATTGCAGACACAGATCCGGCGCGGGACGACGATAGATTTTCGGACTGTCGGCGGCGTAGCGCGGCTTGCCGTAGTCCGGCTCAAGCGTATTCCAGTAGAACGGGATCGTCGCCATGTTGAAAAGGCGGGCAAAATCCGCGCGGTAGGCGGCGTTTTTTTCGGGTGTTTCCAGTTCGTCGAGCATGAAGAGGTTGGCGCCGAAGCGGAAATCGTGGGTTCGCTGGGAAAGACGGATGACGGACTTCGAAACGGGATTTCCGTCTTTGTCCCTGACGGCAAGCGTGAAAGTCCCCTTGCGGTTGGCTTCGATGCCGGCGTTTACCCGCGCGTCGGTTTCCTCTTTATAGGCGTCAAAAAGCGCCATAACGTCGTTTCTTCTTGACATTTGTCTTTCCTCCTTGTGCGAGCCGCTGCACGCATATTCAGTATACACAAGATATACGGAAAATGCAAGATACCGCCTCAAAATTGTCGGGATCATCTTAAAAGCATGAGAAACATGGCCAATGTCGGCGTCCGAAGAAACAAAAAAGCCGGCAACCGTTTGGTTACTGGCTTTCTGTTCCCGGAGAAGGAGAGATTTGAACTTTTGCGTGTGATAGCAATGCGGCGAAATACGCACCAATGTTCTCTCTCTTATGCCGTAATATTCCGGTTTTTTGCCCTTTTTGTGCAATGTCGCTCAATGTTGCAAAATGCGCATTCATCCGAAAAATCGTCCGAAAATCCGAAACGTCTGCGAATTTGCGTATGTCAAGCGTTCTTTGTCTCCCGGACCGCCCTCTCGATCTGCGCCGTCAGCCACGACTCCATGCCGCCGAACGATTCCTCGATCAGAGCGATCGCGTCGTCCTCCATGAGCTCAACCGCGTAACGGTACGCTACGCCAAACGCCTCCTTCTGATTCTCGGCCGAGAACGTCCCCGACTTCTTCAGGCCGTCAACGTACGTCTGTGCAACAAACTGCACGGCCGTCGTCGCGGCCTGCGTTGCGTGCTCCAGGAGCCGCTTGACGCGTGCGTTCTCGGTGCGCTCTGCTGCCTCTGCAGCCTTGCGGCTCAACAGCGCGCAAATGTACCCGGCTACGATCGGCACAACGGCCGTGATCACCGCCTGAAGCAGTTCAAGCATAAATTCTTTCATGTCATTCTCCTT
>JAZUKT010000020.1:0-2217 GCA_045643445.1 Eubacteriales bacterium | reverse complement strand
TCCTCCTGAAAAATTTTCGTATGTATCTCAACACCTTGCGGTGATCAAGATCGGATTCAGTCGACGAAGCGGATCCCGTTTTCGTCCATCGACGCGATGCGGGCGAGGGATTCGACGCGGACGCCCATATTCCGCACGATGTCGCCGCCGGACTGGTAGGCTTTTTCGATGACGATGCCGGCGCCTGCCACGGAAGCACCCGCGTCATGCACGAGTTTGAGCAGGGCGAGCAGTGCCGATCCCTTGGCAAGGAAGTCGTCGATGATGAGCACGCGGTCGTCGGACGTGAGGAATTCTTTGGCGAGGCGGATGTTATACGTCTGCTCGTGGGTGTAGCTGTACACCTCGGAAGTGTAGACGTCGCCGGAGATGTTATTGGTCGGGGTCTTTTTGGCGAAGACGACCGGAACGCCGAACCACTGTGCGGTCAGGCAGGCGATGCCGATACCGGAGGCTTCGATGGTGAGGATCTTCGTGATTCCTTCATTCTTATAAAGTTCGTAGAAGGTCTTGCCGAGTTCGGAAATGAACGGCACGTCGATCTGGTGATTGAGGAAGCAGTCCACTTTGAGGACGTTGCCCGCGCCGATCTTGCCGTCTTTGAGAATTCTGTCTTCCAGCAGTTTCATGCAAATCCCCCGGGAGGCGGCGAAAAATCCCACAAAAAAGAAAAACGCCGCATGATAACCACATTATACACGGTTTTCTTCCAAAATGCAATAGGGTAGGCGGATTTTTTGGGCTTTTTCGGGGCATTTTGGGGGATTTGGGTAGAGAAGCCCGCAGACTTCTCTGATTTTGTTTTTTGTCCTCCGCGGACAGCGCACAAGAGGCCTTTCCGGCGACGTCTACACCTCCGCGGTGGTCCCTAGCCGCCTCGGTAACGATTTCCTGAGGCTCTGAAACGCCTATATTTGATGGATTGAACCTTGTCCATCCTATCCCATCCATAAAAGTTTTCGCCAGGCCTTTTCCAAAAGGCCGCGTACTCCTTCTCCCGACGGCAGGAGACAAACTTTTCCCTTGACAAATACATGGTTCGGGGGTACAATATAATATAGTGAAAAGAAAATCGTGAATAAGTTAAGATACGAAAGGACGAACAATATCATGGATAAAAACGAACGCGAAGACAAAATCGAAGAAATCGAAGAAAACGAAGAATACGATCCCGAGATCTATACGCTCACCGATGAGGACGGCAAGGAACTCAACTTCGCCCTCCTCGGCACCCTCGAGCATGAAGGCTCCGTCTACAAGGCCCTCATCCCCGTAGACGAAAACGGCGAAGAGGAAAGCAGCGAATACGTCATCCTCAAATACACCGTGGACGAAAACGGCGAAGAACTGCACGAAACCATCGAGGACGACGAGGAATTCGACCGCATCGCCGACATCTTCGACGACGAGTTTTCCGATATCTTCTACGACGAGGAAAACTGATCCCCTGCCTGTCGCCCTGCGATGTGCGATATAGGAGCGAGCATAAAAACCCACAAAGAGTAAAAAGGAGCCCGGACTTCCGACGCGTGGATGCAGACCTCCCTCCGATGCCGCGAGACGCATTCCGCGCCGCCGCATCCAAGAGGACGCTGGGAGCACGATCCGCCGGAGAGGGCGCCATCCTTGCGCAAGCAGGGTTTCTCTATGCACGCTCCGAAACGGCACCGCGGGGTTTTTATCGTTAACCATACATCAATTGTCTATCATAAAGGAGTACCCCATGAAACTGCATTCCCTCGTCGGCACGCTTGCCGCTCTGCTTGCCGCCCTGCTTCTCGTCTCCTGCGCCGGCGATCCGCCCGCAGACGAAACCGAACCTGCGACTGACACCGAAACGGTCGTCGAATCGGAATCCGAAGCCGAAACCGAGCCCGAGCTGATCGACGGCATGAGAGCCGAATTCAAAAACGCCATGGACGCCTACGAAAAGTACGTGGACAAGTTCGCCGTCTTCATGCGGAATTACGACAACGGCGGCCGGGGCGATATTTCCCTGCTCTCCGATTTCGTCAAATTCATGAGCGGCATTGAGACTGAAAAAACGAAATTCGCCGCATGGCAGGAAAACGGGCTGAACGAGGCTGAGACCGCTTATTTCGCGGACGTGGCAGCGCGCACCGACGAGATCCTGGCCGAATTCGAGGGCATCGAGGCGTAAGCCGCCCTCTCCACCACCATCCTTGGAGGGACTATGTTAGACGTTTGTCTGCCCGG
>JAZUKT010000019.1:0-5270 GCA_045643445.1 Eubacteriales bacterium | reverse complement strand
AAAGATCACCGAATTCTTCGCGCTGCCGGAAACGCGGGCGCTGATCGGCAAACTGAAGGACGCCGGCGTCGTGACCGCTCTCACAAACGAAGCGGAAGAAGCCGCCGTTCTTTCCGACAAATTCGCCGGGATGACGTTCGTTCTGTCCGGGACGCTGCCGAATATGACGCGCGACGAAGCATCCGCGCTCATCAAGCAGCACGGCGGAAAGACGGCCGGAAGCGTATCGAAAAAGACGACCTATGTACTCTGCGGCGAGGACGCGGGCTCCAAGCTCACGAAGGCGAACGAACTCGGCATCCCGGTGCTCTCCGAAGAAGATTTTCTCGCCATGATCGGCGGAACGGAGGCGGAAGCATGACGACCGTTCTCTGGATCGCCGCCGGTGTGCTCGGTTTTCTGATCCTCGCGTCGCTGATCGCCGGATACGTCATGGTGCGCTTCGCCATCGTCCGCTCCGACCGACGGCAGGTGAATCACTGGATCGTACCGATGCCTCATGAATCCGGCATCACGGACGACGATTACGCCGCCATTCAGGCCGGGGAAGCCTTTCTCAAATCCGCGCCCTACGAGGCCGTATCCATCCGTTCCAGCGACGGTCTCACGCTCGCCGGACGCTATTACGCAAACGAAAAAGGACGCGGGATCTTCCTCCTCGTCCACGGTTACCGCTCGAACGGCCTGCACGATTTTGCCGCCGCCGTCGGTGATCTGTACGCCCTCGGCTTCTCGCTCCTGCTGATCGACCAGCGCGCCTGCGGATTCAGCGAGGGCCGCTACGTCCTCTTCGGCGGGGGCGAAAAAGCCGACGTCAGCGACCGGGTGCGTTTCTGCGCCGAACGCTGGCTGGATGCGCCCGTCGTCGTGGACGGCATCTCCCTCGGCGCCGCGACCGTCATGATGGCGTCGGGACTCGGCTATCCCGCGAACGTGAAGGCCCTCATCGCCGACTGCGGCTACACGACGCCCGGCGCCATCTGCCGCAAATGCCTGAAGCAGTGGTACGGCCTGCCGCCCTTCCCGGTCTACTATGCCGCCAAACTCTGGGTGCGTCTGCTGACCGGCGTAAACCTCGACAAGGACTCCGCCGCCGTTTCGCTCGGTACCGCGTACGCCTCCCCGTCCGCACCGCCGTTTCTGCTCGCGCACGGCATTGACGACGATTTCGTGCCCTATGCGATGAGCGTCGAAAACCGCGCGGCCATCCCTGCCGACGACAGCCGCGTCGAGTTCATTTCCGTCGCCGGAGCCGGTCACGGGATGTCCTATCTGCGCGATCGGGACACCTACACGGCGGCCATTCTCCGATTGCTCGAAAAAGCCGGAATCTGAATATACAGCCCCTGCATATTGGCGTTTGTCGTTATGCGAAAGAGGTCGTTTATTCGACTTTTGAACAACCTGTTGAAAACCCTTGTGGAAAAACATTGTCCCACCGTTTTCGGCGTCGAATCGTGCTGTTATTTTTTGGTAATCCACCTATTTTCCCGTCGGATCGTGCCGATGTATATACCCGAATATCCGTATAAAAATGCACGGAAACGGTGAATATTCGCCTGAATTTTGTCTAATTTATCCGAAACGGAGGTGTGAACGTGAAAAAGAAGTGGTTCCGGCTCGACAACGCCGCCCTGATCTTTCCGGCCGTGATGCGCCGCCGCTGGAACAACGTGTTCCGCCTCTCCGTGACGCTCTCCGAGCCGATCGACCCGGATTGTCTTGCCCGCGCGCTTGAGGATTTACGCCCCCGCTTCCCGTCGTTCTTCGTACGGCTCCGCACCGGTTTTTTCTGGTATTATCTCGAGGAGATCAAAAAGCCGATCCGCGTCCGCGAAGAATACGCCTATCCGCTTACGCACATGAGTCAGACGGAGATCCGCACGTCCTGTCTGCGCGTTCTGTATTACGAAAACCGCATCGCCGTCGAATTCTTTCACTCCGTTACCGACGGAACGGGCGGCCTTCTTTTCATCCGCAATCTGACGGCGCGGTATCTCTCGCTCCGCTACGGCATCGACGTGCCGTATGAAGACAAGATCCTCGATCCCGCCGAGCCGCCGCTGCCCGCCGAAACCGAGGACTGCTTTCAGAAATGCTCGGCAAAATTCGCCGCCAACCGACGGGAGGAGACGGTCTACCATCTGCGCGGAACGCCGGAGAACGACCGTTTCCGCCATCTGACGACCGGGATCCTGCCGACCGACGAGCTGATCCGCGCCGCGCATGAGCACAATGCCACCGTGACCGCGTTCCTCGCCGCCGTGATGGCAGAATCTCTGCAGCGGAAGCAGGCCGCCGAAGCGCCGGAGAAACGCTGGAAGCCCGTGAAGATCACGGTGCCCGTCAATCTCCGCAGGCTGTTCGGGGTCGACACGTTCCGCAATTTCGTCCTGACGCTCAACGTGGGCGTCGATCCGAAGACCGGGGACTACTCCCTCGACGAGCTCTGCCGTCAGATGACGCATCAGCTGGCCGCCGAAGCCGTGCCGCAGAAAATGGCCGCGCGCATCGCCGCGAACGTTCTGCCCGAGAACAATCCCGTCATCCGCGTGATGCCGCTTCCCGTCAAGAATCTCGTCATGCGGCTGGTCTACGCCGACACGGGTGAGCGCAAGGGCTGCCTCAACGTCTCCAATCTCGGCGTCTGCTCCGTTCCCGACGTGATGCGCCCGTACGTCGAACGGTTCGAGTTCATCATCGGCGTGCAGTATTCCTACCCGAACAACTGCTCCGTCGTCTCCTACGGCGGAAAAACCTATATCAACATGATCCGCAGCATCCGGGAATCCGAGCTCGAGCGGCTGTTCTTCTCCCGTCTCGTGGAGCTCGGCGTCCCGGTCGATATCGAAAGCAACAGAAGGAGGGATCCGTCGTGTACTGTGTAAAATGCGGCGTCAGACTGCAGGACGGCGTCGGAGAATGTCCGCTCTGCGGTACGCCCGTGCCGGTTGAGAGGCTGCCGGACGAAACGGTCCGTGAAACCTATTCCGACCGCTATCCGCACGAAAAGCAGGTCGGGAAATTTCTCCTGCTCGGCATGATCACGGTCATCATGGCGGTCGCGGCGCTCGCCTGCCTCATCCTCTGCATGAAACTCAAGGGCGAGGTGGCCTGGTCCGGCTACGTCATGCTCGGGCTCGCGCTCGCCTACGTGATCTTCGTTCTTCCCGCGTGGTTCTCCCGCTGGATGCCGCTCATCTTCATCCCGGTCGATTTCGCCGCCATCTGCGGGTATCTCCTGTACATCTGTCTCTATGAGCACCAGCACTGGTTCCTCAGCTTCGCCTTCCCGGTCACGATGATCGTCGGCGCTTTCGTCGTAACGGCCGCGGCGCTTTTCGGCTCCATCAAAGGCGGGCGCTTCTACATCCTCGGCGGACTCTGCATCGCGTTCGGCGCGCTCTGTATGCTCGTCGAATTCTTCCAGCACATCACGTTCGGCACGGAGATGTTTCTCTGGTCGCTGTACTGCGTCTGCTTCTTCGGCGCCGTCGGGCTGTTTCTGCTCACCGCCGCCATCATCCGGCCGCTGCGCGAATTCCTCGAACGAAAATTCTTTTTCTGATCTCCCGACCGGCACAAAAGGGCTCTCCGGCCCGATATGGACGTGTTTCGGGATGCGGACAGATTTGAAAACATATGGGAGCAATTATGAGGAAAGTATTATTAACGATAACAGACAGCAAATGCCGCTGCGGATATTGCAAAACAGGTGACTCATACATTGTGGAGGATCTGTGTCCGCCGATCTGTCATGAGTTATGGAACGGAATATATCCGATGGTGTACGCTCTGTTAAACGGAGCTTCTCTGGATTACGGAGCCGGGCGTGCCAAGTGCTTTGACGCCAAATGCCCTGATGAAGGAAGAGTTGTCGTACACGCCGAGGTAATCGACGAAACGGAATGAATATAAGGCAAGCCTCAGGCCTGTCGAACAAAAAATGCCCGCCGAAGAAGAAAATTTCTTTCGGCGGGTATCGTTTTGTCAGAATGTTTTCTTATGGGGCTGTGTCTTTCCGGACAGTCTTTTTTTATCTCATTTATTTCGCCGTTGTGAAGGCAGCACGGATCGGCTCGCCGCGCAGACCAAACGCGCAGATCGGCACGACCTCGACGGCGTACTCCGTATCCGGCGCAAGTTCCGTCAGTTCCCAGCGAAGCGCGGCCGGCATCGGCTCCGTGTAGAATCCCGAGAAGAAGCTGACCGTCTTCGTTTCGCCGTTCGCCGTATAGTTGACCTCGTAGCCGTACACGCACTCATCGTCATACGCCTGCGGGAACGAAACAGCCGCCCCGTTCGCCGTGACCGAATCGACCGTCACACGGGCGTCTTCCCCGAAGAACGGCGGGCGCTTGTTCTCGCGTCCGAGATAGCGGAACGGCTTGCCCGGCTCGTCGATGTACCACGTCATCTTGGTGCCCGCGGGATCGGTGTTCGAGGGCGTCTCGAAAATATCGTCCGTCAGAATGTTATAGGGGATGACCCGCGTTCTGCCGCGCGCATCCGCCTCGACGATGGAGTACTGGGCAATATCGTCGGAGCCCTCCGGCATCGTGCCGCACGTCATGCCCTCTTCCATTTCCATTTCGAAAAGCGTGCCCGTACCGATGCAGGTGATGTCGCCCTGCCAAATCGTGCGCGGATGATTGATCGGCGCGTGGCTGTGGCCGGAGAAGTCGATGACCTGCGGATACGGATGCAGGATCGCACGGATCTCCGCGGACTGCGAGGAATGCCACATGGACGCATAGCAGGTGTCCGTCAGATGGCGGTGCTGGAAGACGAAGATCGGCTTCGCGGGATCCTCCTTCGCCGCGTTCGCCACCCGTTCGGCGAGAAACCGCTGCGTCTCCTCCGTATAAAGATTGCGCATGGCGAGAGAAAGCGTGATCAGATGGAAACCGTTGATCTCCACGTCGCGGTCGGGATCCGGATGGCAGTACGTGCGATAGGTGGTAAGGCCCTCCGTCTCCACGCCCTCTCCGCGCTTTTCGTCGAATTCGTGGTTGCCGGTCATCGTGATCAGCTCCGTGCCCGGACGCAGGCATTCCTTTACCACGCGGTTGAAAATATCGTACTGTTTGACCGTGCCGCCGCCGACGACATCCCCGGCCAGAACGATGGCGTCAAGTTTTTTATAAGGCGAATCCTCCGCGAAACGGTAGGCGGTCTCGAACATTTTTCTGAAACGGTCTACGTTGTCGTAGTCCTCTTCGTAAATGTGCAGGTCGGACGCGACGGCAAAGCGGATCACCGGCACGAAG
>JAZUKT010000018.1:0-4504 GCA_045643445.1 Eubacteriales bacterium | reverse complement strand
GTCGTCGGCTATACGGCGGACGTTGCCTTTTCCGGTCGGGATCGCCAGCCTGTCGGCGTGTCCGAAAACGTGCCGCTCACAATCGGTGAATCGTCGGCTGTCCCGATTCCGTTTGACGGCGCGTATTATGCCTCGGCGACGGTACGGACGGTGGATCGGGCAAACGGAACGTGGACAAAGCCGGACGGCGCGGAACCCGTGGAACTCCCCGAGCAGGCGGTGTTCTGGCAGACCGATCCGCTGTACGAGACGATCCGGCGGGAGTGCCGCGGCGTTGTCTCCCCGGACTATCAGCCGGACGAGCCGTGCGGCGGCTGGCGCTGTGCGTGTGGGCAGATCAACCTGACCGAATCGGATGCCTGCGGCGCGTGCGGATGCAGCCGGACATGGCTCGGGAAGCATCTTGACCGCGATTATCTCGCCGAACGGGCGAAGGAAACCGAAGAAAAATCCGCCGCGAAGCCGAAATCGGCCAAACGGAAGCAGAAAAACGGTCTCAGCGACGGCACGAAAGCGGCGATCATTCTGTCGTCTGCTGTGCTCGTGATCACGCTGATCGTCATGACTTTTACGATATTCATTCCGAAGGCGAAATGCAGTCACGCCATGCGCCTCGCGGACGAGGGACACTACGACGAAGCCATCGGGATCCTCACACGGCTCGAAGGCTACGGCGATTCGCGCGAACTGCTTGAGAACGTCAATATCATGAAGGCGAAGGCGCTCACCGGCCTCGATTCTGTCTATCTGACGACGACGACGGAATGCCCGTGGTTCTCGATCAAGGACGGCACGCTTTCGTTCAACCGTGAAACCTACGAAAAATCCGGCGGCCAATGGGGTTCGATCGTGATCCCGGACGTTGTGGACGGTGCGGTGGTGCGCTCGCTTGACCGCAATTTCTTCATCAACTGCAAGGACCTTGTCGCCGCGGCGATCTCCGACTGCGTGGAAACGATCGGAGAGCAGGCGTTCTATAACTGCTCGTCGCTCACGGACGTTACCTTCGGCAAAAACGTCCGTACCATTGAGCAGCGCGCGTTTATCGGCTGTACGTCGCTTGAAACGCTCACGATCCCCGATACGGTCACCTCGCTCGGCGTGCGTGCGTTCAATAACTGCACGTCGCTGCGCCGGATCGTCCTCGGGCAGGGGATCACGTCGATCGGCGACTATACGTTCAGCTGCTGCACGTCGCTGAAGAGCGTCACCTTCTCGTCGCCCGTCACGTCCGTCGGCGCGTATGCGTTCTCGGACTGCACGGCGCTTGAGACGATCTTCTGCCGCTTCCCGGAGACCGAATGGATCGAACCGACAGTCGGGGAAGAGAACGATGCTTTCCGCTCGGCCGCTCTGTCTTACGACAACTGATCCCGGCCGAGCGCTGTCATTCCTGCCGGTCAATTATCTGAAATAAACGTCATCAGGGAAACATGGACAAAAATAAAGAACTGTTTGAGACCATGCCGGTCGGGAAAGCCGTGCGGACCATGGTCATCCCGACGATCATCGGGCAGCTGATCATTCTGATCTACAATATGGCGGACACCTTCTTTATCGGACGCACGAATAATCCGTATATGGTCGGTGCCGCGTCGCTTATTCTGCCGGTTTTCAATATTTCGCTGTCGATTGCCAATATCGCGGGCGTCGGCGGAAGCGCGCTCCTTTCAAGCCTGCTTGGGGAAAAACGCGAGGAGGAAGCCGAGAAGGTCTACTCGTTCAGCGTATGGCTGTCGATCGCCTGCGCCGCCGTCTTTTCGGCTGCCGTGCTTCTGTTCATGCGGCCGCTGCTTGGACTGCTCGGCGCCGGGGCGGATACCTATGATTTCGCGCGTTCCTATGCGCTCTGCGTCATCGTGGCCGGTGCGCTGCCGACCATTATGACGAACGTCCTCTCCAATTTCGTCCGCAGTATCGGGGAATCCGGCAAGGCGGCGTTCGGCGTGACGATGGGCGGCATCGTGAATATCGTTCTCGATCCCTTGTTCATGTTTGTCCTGCTGCCTGCGGGGCAGGAAATCACGGGCGCGGGTATCGCCACCTGCCTCTCGAACTGCATTTCCTGCATCTACTTCATCGTGCTGATCAGAAAACTCGGCAGGGCGTCCGTTCTGCGCCTTGGCAGCGTGCGAATCGTGCCCGAAAAGCAGAGCATCGGAAAAATCTTCGCGGTCGGGATCCCGTCGGCGCTGGCCACGTTCCTCTTCGACCTCGACTATATTGTTATTGATAAACTGATGTCCGGGTACAGCGATATCGCGCTCGCCGCCATCGGAATCGTGCTGAAGGCAGAGCGTCTTCCGCTCAATATCGGTGTCGGGATCTGTCAGGGCATGGTGCCGATCGTCGCATATAACTACGCGGCGGGCAACGAAAAGCGCACGAAGCAGATCGCCCGGTATGCTTTCATGATCGGCGTCGTCTGCGCCTGTGTCAGCATCTGCCTGTACGAAATATTCGCGCCGTATATTATGCGATTCTTTATCGGAGACGCCGAAACCGTCGCTCTCGGCACGGATTTCCTGCGGATCCGCTGTGTCGCCACCGTCTTCATGTTCATGAGTTTCTATTTCGCGCGGCTGTTCAACGCCTACGTGCGCGGCAGGGAAGCGATCTTCCTCGGCGTGATGCGTTGGGGCGCTTTCAATATCCCGATGCTCTTTCTGCTCAATCACTTCATCGGGATGTACGGTATCGTGTGGTCACAGCTCGCCGCCGACATTCTGACGGTAACGCTCTCCTTCTTCGTCTATCGGCATTTTATGAAAACGCATCCGATCCGTCCGCATGAACAGACGGCGTAAGATTTACATTGTCTCCTGAAAAACAAAAAGGCTGATGCCATCTGCGTTATCCGCATTTTGGCATCAGCCTTATTCTTTATTGGTTGTTACAGCATCCGGGCGCGCAGTTCATCCGGCGAGAGCGGGGAAAGATCGGCGGGCGCTACGTCAAAGACGGTCTTGCAGCCGTTGACGCCGCGGCGGTGCATCCGGTCGATCGCACGGGCAAAGGCGACGAGGACGCTCGCGGTGAACTCGGGATTCGAGTCGAGCTTCAGGCTGTATTCGATCGTGTGACTGTGTTCGCCGTTCCAGCCGGTTTTGCCGGTGCGGATGACGAATCCCCCGTGCGGCATGGCGGCGTGATCGCGCTTCATCTCTTCTTCGGTGATGAACGTGACCGTCGTCTCGTATTCGTCGAAGTAGTGCGGCATCGTCTTGATCTCCCGCTCGATACGGGCGAGATCCGCGCCTTCCTCGGCGACGACGTAGCATTCGCGGGTGTGTTTGTCTCCGGCGGCGAGCACGGGATTCTGACCGCTCCGCACCTTGTCGAGCGCATCCGGGATCGGCACCGTGTACTGCCGCGCGTCTTTCACGCCGTCAATGCGCCGGATCGCGTCGGAGTGACCCTGACTGACGCCGCGTCCCCAGAAAGTGTAATCGGCGCCGTCGGGCAGGATCGCGGAGGCGTACAGACGGTTCAGCGAGAACATACCGGGATCCCAGCCGGCCGAAATGAGCGCGATGTGGCCGGATGACTCCGCGGCTTCGTTCACGGCCGCAAAATGCGCGGGGATCGAGGCGTGCGTATCAAAGCTGTCGAGTACGTTGAAATCCTTTGCAAGAGCGGGGGTCATGACCGGCAGATCGGTGGCGCTTCCTCCGCAGATGATCAGGACGTCGATATCATTTTTATAGAGCGGCAGATCGGCGGCGGGATAGACCGGGACGTTCGTGTGCGGATGCACGTCGGCGGGATTGCGGCGGGTGAAGATGCCGACGAGTTCCGCGTCCGGCGCAGCAGAGACGGCACATTCGACGCCGCGTCCGAGGTTGCCGTAGCCGTAAACAGCGATTTTCATGTTTATGTCCCTTCGTTTCGGATCAGATCGTTCATGTTGTAGAGCCCGGCCGGTTTGCCGATCAGCCATTCCGCTGCCGCGAGCGCACCTTCCGCAAAGAGCGCGCGGCTGTGCGCTTCGTGCTTCAGCGTGATTGTTTGATTGGGCGTGCCGACGAGCACCTCATGCTCTCCGACGATGTTGCCCATGCGGATGGCGTGGATGCCGATCTCCTCGGGCGTCCGTTTGCCCTGACCGCTGCGCCCGCAATGCGTGGTGGCGGACGGCCGGACCTCGCGGATGGCGTTGGCGATCATGAGGGCAGTCCCGCTTGGCGCGTCGATCTTGCGGTCGTGATGCTTTTCGACGATCTCGATCTCCGCATCGGGGAAGGTCGCCGCCGTGATCCGGGCAAGCTCCACGAGGAGCGCAACGCCGACGGACATATTGGCGGAGAAGAAGAGCGGGATCTTGTCGCCTGCCGCACGGATCAGCTCAAGCTCTTCGGGCGTCTGGCCGGTGGTGCAGAGTACGAGCGGAAGACGGTGAGCACACGCAAAGGCGAGCAGTTCTTTCGTCGCGCTGTGGTGGGAAAAATCAATGATGCAGTCGACGTTCGGGTCGGCAGCGGCATAGGAGGCCGCGCAGGGGATG
>JAZUKT010000017.1:0-7265 GCA_045643445.1 Eubacteriales bacterium | reverse complement strand
CATCATCGAAGAAATCAATTACCGATTGTAAGAGAGGGAAAGGAGTAATAGATATGAAAAAAAGAATAATATCGGCGATCCTGACCCTCATCATGATCTTCACTTCTCTCGTGATCACGGTCGCGGCTGAAGACGAAACCGAGGCTCCCGAAACCACCGAAGCGACTGAAACTGCCGAAACCGCTGAAGCCGCCGAAGAAAAAGATCCGGGCAAAGCGGCAGATCCGAACGATCCGTACCTCTCGAAGGTCAACGAGGACGGCGATCCGCTTTATAACTACCTGCTTTCCCCGTACTACACGGCGGAAGACAAACTCGCTGACATGAAGATGGTGAAGGAGCAGAACGGGTTCCAGCTCTGGTACGAATACTTCACCGGCGAAGTTGCCATCGTGGATACCCGTACCGGTCAGATCACCTTCACGAACCCCTACGACGTCGCCTCGAACTATCAGTCGATCTCCGACGCCGTGAAGAAAAAGCTGCTCTCCCAGCTGATCATCACGTTCCTCGAGAACGGCGTGCAGAAGACGTTCTACTCCTACACCGAAGCCGCTCTCCGCGGACAGATCACGATGAAGAACATCAAGAACGGTATCCGTGTCGAGTACATCCTTGGTGAAGAGGCTACGACACGTCTCGTACCGCGTCTGATCGAAGTCAGCCGTTTTGAGGAACTGATCCTCAACAACATCGACTCCGCCTGGGAACACGACAAGGTCTCCTCCTTCTACGAACTGAAGGATAAGAACGACCCGTCTCTGACTGAACGCGGCGTGCTCGAAATGCAGGCTAAATTCCCGATCACCCAGACGATGGCCGTTTACGTCTGCTCCCCGGACATCAACGCCCGTGAGCTCCGTGAACTGGAAGGCTACATCAAGAACTTCTGCCCGAACTACTCCTACGAAGATCTTGAATACGACCACGAAATGACGAACTACGAGGGCGACGATGCCGCTCCGCCGCGTTTCCGCATGGCGCTCGAATATACGCTGAGCGACACCGGCCTCGACGTGAGACTTCCCGCCAACGGTATCGAATTCGATGAATCCGCATACCAGTTCCAGACGGTGACCGTACTGCCGTACTTCGGCTGCGGTTCCAACAAGAACAACGGCGCGCTCGTTATCCCGGACGGTTCCGGCGCTCTGATCCGCTTTGAGGACGTCAAGGGCAAGGCCGTGAACATTTCCGGTCTGCTCTACGGCTCCGACTACGCGTACCACGGCATCAGCGGCCAGCACGCCGAGTCCATGCGTATGCCGTACTACGGTATCGTAACGAACGTGGACGAAGTCGTCGACTACCCGGTCTGGAAGGTTGACGCCGAAGGCAAGCGCACGAAGCAGTACGACTCCCGCGGCGACCTCATCACCACGCCGATCAGCTTCAAGGAAGACAAGGGCTTCCTCGCCGTCATCACCGAAGGCGACTCCCTTGCATCGCTGATGGCTGAATGCGGCGGTCCGCTCCATCCGTACAACACGGTTTACCCGATGTTCACGCCTCGTCCGTCCGACGAATACAACCTCTCCGACTCCATCTCGGTCAGCGGCAGCGCTACCTGGACGGTCACCTCGAAGCGGAAGTACACGGACAGCTACCGTATCCACTACACGTTCCTCTCCGACGATACGCTCGCTGAGGAAAACGGCGTTGAAGATTACTACAAGGCAGACTGGACCGGCATGGCTACGGCCTACCGTGACTATCTGATCGAAAAGGGCGACATCAAGAAGCTCGAGAACACCGACGAAAATCTCCCGCTGTTCATCGAGACGTTCGGCTCCGTTGAAACGACCGAGCGCGTCGCTTCCTTCCCGGTAACGGTCGATAAGCCGCTCACCACGTTCGAGGACATCAAGACGATGTACACCGAACTGAGCGAAGACGGCCTTACGAACGTCAACTTCAAACTGAACGGCTACGCGAACGGCGGCATGAAGGCTACCGTCCCGTATAAGCTCAGATGGGATGACGCGGTCGGCGGCGGAGACGGCTTCCGTGATCTGGCGGCATACGCCGAGGAAAACGGATTCGAGATCTACCCGGACTTCGACTTTGCGTATATCCACGGCGACGAGCTGTTCGACGGCGTATCGCTGAAGAACCACGCAGTCCGCACGATCGATAACCGTTACACGACCAAGCGTTCCTACGACGCCGCAACGCAGATGTTCGACCGCAGTATGGCGGTTGCGATTGCGCCGGCAGCGTACGAATATCTGTACAGACATTTCGGACCGATCTATCAGAAGTACGGGAACAAATCCATCTCCGTCTCCACGCTCGGTACCGATCTGAACTCCGACTTCGATGAAGACGAACCGTACCACCGCGAGGATAACAAGGAATTCACGGTCGAACTGCTCGAGAATCTCTCGAACGACTGTGAAAACATCATGGTGGACGGCGGCAACGCCTACACGATCCCGTACGCGGACGTCATTATCAACACGGCGCTCACGTCCTCGAAGTACATGAAGGCCAGCGAGTCCATCCCGTTCCTCGGCATGGTCTACCACGGCTCGAAGGTATTCACGGGCTCCGCGACCAACATGGAAGGCGACATCAACGAATCGATCCTCAACGCGATCGAAAACGGCGCCTCCCTGTACTTCATCCTTTCCTACCAGAACACGAGTGAACTGAAAGAGAGCATGAGCCTCTCGAAGTACTACTCCGTCTCCTACGATATCTGGAAGGAAGACATGATCGACTACTACAACAAGCTGAACGACGCGACGAAGGATCTGCAGACCTCCTACATCGTCGATCACGAATTCCTGGACGGCGAGAGAATCCCGGACGAGGACGAAGCGGAAGCCGACCGCATTGCGGCAGAACTCGAAGCCGAAGCGATCGCGGAAGAAGCAAGACGCGCGCAGGAAAAGATCGACAAGGCGGCCAGACTGGAAGCACGCCGGAAGGCACAGGGCTTCTACACCGAAGAAGAACTCGCTGACCTCGAAGCGCAGGAGCTCCTCGCCGAGGAAATGGAGGAAACCGAAGCGGAAGAAGCAGAGGAATCCGAAGAAGAGGAAGAGGTTCCGTTCAACAAGTACGCTACGACGAGCGGCTCGATCGTTCGCGTGGAATACGAGGGCGGCGTAAACTTCATTCTCAACTACAACTCGTTTGACGTCACGGTCGAGTACGACGGCACGGTTTACACGGTCGACGCACTGGACTACGTGAGATTTGAATAAGAAAGGGGCGTGCATCCATGAACTTGAATATTGATGCCGGTAAAGGCAAAAAGCTTTTGGTGAACGCACCTGAGAAGAAAAAGCGCGGTGCTTCACTGGAAGCCAAGAAGGCAAGAGCGGGCTGGCTCTTCATCCTCCCGTTCCTCCTCGGCTTCGTGCTGATCTATCTGCCCGTCATCTTCGACTCGATCAAGTACTCGTTCAACGAGATCGACATCCTCGTCGGCGGCGGCTTCAAACTCACGGGCGTGGGCTGGAAGAACTACTCGGACGCTCTGTTCGTAGACCCGTCCTACGTCACGACGCTTGCTTCGGGTATCAAGCAGCTCGTTCTTGATATCCCGTCCATCGTCATCTTCTCGCTGTTCGTGGCGATCATCCTGAACCAGAAGATCGCGGGACGCGCTGTGTTCCGTGCCATCTTCTTCATCCCGGTCATCCTGACGACCGGCCTGATCGCCAACATCGACTCGCTCAACACGATGTCGGAATACATGGAAGGCTCCTCCGGTATTGATAACGGTACCGGCCAGGAATCCACGGCGGATCAGATCATCTCGGTGCTCGACGTTGAAAGACTGTTCGACAACATGATGGTCGGTACCGAGATCGTCACCTACGTCGTCAGCATGGTCAACAATATTTTCAATATTGTCAACCGCTGCGGCGTACAGATGCTGATCTTCCTCTCCGCCCTGCAGTCCGTATCTCCCGCGATCTACGAATCCTGCTCCATCGACGGCGCGTCCGGTTGGGAAACCTTCTGGAAGATCACCCTGCCGATGGTGTCACCGCAGATCCTCGTCAATACGGTATATACCATCATAGACGCGTTTACGTCGTCGGATAACAAGGTCATGTCCTACATTTCCACCGTCTACGAAAAGGCGGACGGAAACGTGCTCGCATCCGCCATGTCCTGGATGTACTTCCTGATCGTCATCCTGATCATCGCGGCGGTGGCCGGTATCCTGAGCGCATTCGTGTTCTACCAGCGGAAAGACTGAGAAAGGAGGAGAATGATTCATGAATAACGCACAAACCGCACCGAAAGTCACGAGAGAGACCAAAAACTCGATCAAAGTTGACTTTGAGCGCACCCCGCTTTGGGAACGGCTGAAAGCGAAGTTCGTCAACCTGTACACGCTTGAAAAAGTGGTCTGGTACATCTTCCGCTTCCTGCTTCTCCTCGGCATCTCGTATGTCATTCTGTTCCCGTTCTTCTCGAAGATCTCGTCTTCCTTCATGTCGAAATCCGACTTCGTTGACGTGACCGTCCGTCTGATCCCGAAGAATCCGACGCTTGAAACCTACGCCGCGATCATCAAGGATAACGGCTACTTCAAGGCGCTGTTCAACACGTTCATCCTGTCGCTGACCTGCGGCCTGATCCAGACGTTCATCAGCACCTTCGTCGGCTACGGCTTCGCAAAGTTCAAATTCAAGGGCAACTCGCTCCTGTTCCTGTGCGTCATCTTCACGATGGTCGTACCGCACTCGACCTTGCAGCTGTCGCTCTTCATGAAGTTCCGTTACTTCGATCTGCTCGGCATCCTCAAACTGCTGGGCGGCGGCGTGTTTGACTGGCTGAATATCACCGGCGGCGCTACGTCGATCAACTTCATCAACTCGAACATCCCGCTTTACATCCTGTCGATCACGGGTCTTGCCTACAAGAACGGTCTTTACATCTTCCTGATGAGACAGTACTTCCGCGGCATCCCGAACGAACTGGAAGAATCCGCATACCTCGACGGTTCCGGCGTATTCCAGACGTTCTTCCGGATCATCATTCCGCTTTCCGTGACGATCATGATCACGGTCTTCATGTTCTCGTTCTGCTGGCAGTGGACGGATAATTTCTACACCAAGCTGTTCTACACGACGGCCGGTCCGAAGCTGCTTCCGTCGATCATCAAGGTCCCGAAGTCGCTCGATACCAACTATGCCGGCCAGACGCTGTACTCTGCGGCCATCACCAATGCGTGCGGTATCCTGATCATCCTGCCGCTGATCATCCTCTATATGTTCGGTCAGCGCTACATCGTCCAGGGTATTGAACGTTCCGGTCTGACGGCAGACTAAATCAAAAAAAGACAGGCCGGGGGAGCTTCCTCCGGTCTGTTTTGCTAAAGGAGTCAATATGGCTGTTCTTGAGAATGAATGCCTTGCGATCGAGATCAACGAACGCGGGGAACTGACACGGCTCGAAAACAAGCGCACGGGATACGGGAATCTGATCGTCGAGCCGAAGCCGCTCTCACGGTTTACGCTGCACACGATGCCGAATACCGAGGATATGGCGGACGGCGCGGAGCAGAAGGTGACCGTGACGGAGGAAGACGGCGGGATCGTCCTGAAGCTCGACGCGATCCACTCGGTCAGCGGCGATCACGCGATCGAGGCAACCATGCGCGTGGCGCTTGACGGCGATCACGTCCGTTTTGACGGCACGATCACGAATCACGACGCCTCGACGGTCGCCGAATGGATCTATCCGTGCATCGGGGCGATGAAGACGCTCGACGAAGGCAAGATGGATCTCTGCTATCCGCGTCAGGCGGGCGTGCGCTACGGCAATATCGGGCGGCATCTTTCGTGTATCTCGGGGCCCGAGTTCCGCTATACGATCGGCGAGACCTATCCGGGACCGCTGTCGATGGCGTGGATGATGCTGACGGGCAAGGAGACCTGCCTGTATCTGGCGAGCGAGGATGAAATGCGGTATCTGACCGCTTTACGCGCCGTCGGCAGCCGGGCATGTACGGTCACGCTCGAGATCAATAAAATGGCGTTCGTAAAGCCGGGCGAGACGTGGGAATATCCGCGGGCTGTCCTGCGGCTTTATACGGGCAGCTGGCGCGAGGGAGCGGACGAATACGCGGCCTTTGCGTCAACGTGGCGGCATCACGTTCCCACGGTGGACTGGATGCGCCGGATGAACGGGTATTTCCTCGTCATCAACAAGCAGCAGTACGGAGACGAGATCTGGCCGTACGAGAGTCTGCCGGAACTGTACGAACTGGCGGAGGCGCACGGCTGCGATACGCTTGGTCTGTTCGGATGGTATCATACCGGGCACGACAACAACTATCCCGATCTGGAAGTATCGCCCACGCTCGGCGGACGCGAGAAACTCGAAGAAGGGATCCGCAGGGTACACGAAATGGGCGGGCGCGTCACGCTTTACTATCAGGGGCATCTGATGGACGTGAACAGTCCGTTCTATCGGAAAATGGGGCATCAGGTCGAAAGTCTGACGCTGTACGGCAATCCGTACTACGAGTACTATCCGAAGGCGTGCCGCAGCGATTTCGGGCGGTATTTCTCACAGCGCGTTTTTTCGACGGCGTGTGCATCCTCGCCCGAATGGCAGGATCTGATGGCGGAGCGGGTGGACTGGCTCGCATCCTTCGGGGCGGACGGGACGCTGTACGATCAGCTTGGCGGCGCGCCGACGTATCCGTGCTTTAACGAGGCGCATCAGCACGCGCTGGGGAAGCCGACGCTTTCCGATACGCAGGGGCGGCCGCGTCTGCTTGCCCGCATCCGGGAAAAAACGGCGCAGTATCCGAATTTCGCCTTTATGTCGGAACACTTCACGGACTGCTATTCGGCTTATCTCGACTGCATCCACGGGATCGGCACGTCCGCGGGCAATCAGTACAGCGAGGAGACAGCGGGCGACGGCGTCCGTTCCATGCCGGAGATGTTCCGCTACTGCTTCCCGGAGACGCCCGGCACGATGCGCTGCTCGCATCCGAAGATGAAGACGCGCGACGTGAATTATGCGTTCGCGTTCGGCTTCAAGTTTGAGATCGAGCTTCGCTATCGGAGCGATAAAGCGGACGTGCTGGCGGATTTTGCGGCGGCCGGTCGCGTGTATGCGAAAGCGGTCGCGGATCTGCGGCGGAAGTACGAAAAATATCTGCTGCTCGGCACGTTCCGTGAGGCAGAGGGCGTGCAAAATCCCTATCAGACGCTGTACGTCGAACGCTTCGTCGCAGAGGACGGAACGTCGGCGCTTGCCCTGTGGAACGACAGTGCGGTGGA
>JAZUKT010000016.1:0-5194 GCA_045643445.1 Eubacteriales bacterium | reverse complement strand
GTTCGTGAATGCGGGCAAGCGCCTGATCAAGTCCTGCGAACGGCGTTTCTTCGGCACCGTTGCCGTTTCCGTCGGGCGCCACGTAGAAGATCGGACCGTCGTAGGACGTCGTTTCGGTGACATCGGTTCCGGCGGTATCCGCATCCGTCGTTTCCGCGGGCTTATTGCCGTCGCAGGCTGCCATCGAACCGATCAGCAGCAGCACGAAAAGCAGAGAAATAATCTTTTTCATCATGATTTCCTTTCCGGGAATAGAGATGGTTCAGTATATCACAAAAAGGCAGTTCCTGTCAAGAACGCGAAAAGAACGTACCGTTTCCGATACGTTCTTTTTTTGTGTGATCAGTCTGCGTAGGTGCCGTAGCCTTCATACGGAATGACTTCGTATTCAATCTTGGCGCGCTTGCCGACCTTGTTGAATTCGTACGTGCCTTCCTCGAAGATTCTCGCCACGTCGGCGCTGTACATATATTCACCGATCTCGGAATACTTCAGGACGGAGTCCCAGAAAATGTTGTTCCACTTATCAACCGCGCGGCCGACGTAAATATTGTTCTTGATGACGGAATTAGCGGGATTGATCGGGAAGTTCGGGTCGTCGATATCGGAAGTATCATAGGTGATGGCGGCGAGATCGGGATACTTTTCCGCCCAGATCCCGGAGGTACGGCACGGATAACGATTGAGATCCGCCCACATGCCGGTGCTCTGATCCAGATATACGGGAATGCCTTCGAGGTAGTGCGATCTCATCCGGTCGTCGTAGTAGATGTAACCGCCCTCGCCGTGATTGATGATGAGGTTGTTCGTGATGGTGATGTTACGTCCGCCGCCGACCATGAAGCCGTAGCCGTATACGTCGATGAGGACGTTATACTGCGCCGTCCAGCCGGAGATCATATCGTCGAAGTAGATGCCGTTCGCGGTGTGCTCCGGGTTGCCGACACGTTCAAACTTGTTATGGCTGATGACGTTGCCGAAATCATGCCACTGACCGCCGCCGTAGAACGCACCCGCGTCGTCGGATTCCTGCACGACGTCGTGGAAGTAGTTCCATTCAATCGTGCTCTCCATTTCGCCGCCTGTCACCACGAAGTGAGGCGCGTTGTAGACTTCGTTGTGCAAAATCTTACCGCCGCACCCCTGCACACACAGACCGATGTTATACGTCCGTCTGATCTGCGCGTAGTCGTGCAGACAGTTGTTTTCGATGACGTTATTCGAGGGCGTGAGCGTCAGCAGATCGCCGCCGTGACCGAGGCCGATGCCGCCGACGCCGCCGTTATATACTTCACATCCGTAAACGGTATTGTTATAGTTTGCGTAGTTCACTGTGACACCGGTGCCCTCATATCTGCGGATGATGCAGTTTCTGACCGTCAGACCCTCTGCGACTTCCGGGGCAATAATCGAAGCGCCGGAACCTTCCAGCGTCAGATTCTCAATGGTCACGTTGAACATTTCACCCGTAAACATGGATTCCGGGCGATAGTTGACCGACACGATGGCCTCGCTGTCGTCGTCGACGGGATAGAGGTACATGAGGAGATTTTCGGTGTCGACCCAGTATTCGCCGGGCGCATCAAGCTCTTCGGGAACGTTGAAGAACCAGAATTCGCCGCCCTCGCGGTAATCCGTTCTGTAGGTCAGCTTCATGGCGCCGGTCTCGGGATCGAAGGAATCAATCGTCGTAGTTCCTTCGGACCAGTTATACATAAAATAGTCGTGAATCATTGCGCCATCAAGCGTTTTCCAGCGGGCAACGTGGTCGTACACTTCGCCGGAAATCCTGATAATGCTGTTTTCCGCGTCAAGGAGACCGCCCTCCTCGATGACAGCCTGATCCTCATAAAGATGCTCGCCCGAGATGTTCGGATAGCGCGCGTTGTACAGTCTCGTGTCGTTCCAGAAGAAGCCCGTGTTAATGCCGCAAAGCTCCGCCGGCATCTGCGTGTGCGAACCGTAGCCGTAGTTCGTGTGGATGTCGTCGGCGGTCAGACCGAACGCGCCGAGATCGCAGACGAGAATTTTTTCGGCCGCCTCTGGATAGAAGCGCGCCTTCATCTCTTCGTCTTCAAGCGGGCGGAAGGCGGAGATGGGAATATTCTTGGCGGCGTTCAGAATGACCTCGCCGTCACCGATCCCCTGAATGATGGTCGGCTCTTCCAACGTGCCGCCGAGTGCCGCGTCAAAGGTGAAATTCGATACCGCGTATTCGCCGGGGAGAAGGTTGACGGTATACTGTGCGGTGCTGCCGCCGTCACGCAGTTCGTGAATGCGGGCAAGCGCCTGATCGAGACCCGCAAACGGCGTTTCTTCGGCACCGTTGCCGTTTCCGTCAGGCGACACGAAGAAAATCGGGCCGTCATAGGGCGTCGTTTCAGTGACTTCGGTTCCGGCGGTATCCGCATCCGTCGTTTCCGCGGGCTTATTGCCGTCGCAGGCTGCCATCGAACCGATCAGCAGCAGCACGAAAAGCAGAGAAATAATCTTTTTCATCATGATTTCCTTTCCGGGAATAGAGATAATTCAGTATACCACAAAAAGGCAGTTGCCGTCAAGAACGCAAAAAGAACGTACCGTTTCCGATACGTTCTTTTTTTGTTATTGAAATCAGTCTGCGTACGTGCCGTAACCTTCAAACGGAACGACTTCGTATTCGATCTTGGAGCGCTTGCCGATCTTCGTGAGTTCGTACGAACCTTCTTCAAAGACACGGCTTTCTTCCGCGCTGTACAGATACTCGCCGATCTCGGAGTATTTCGGGACGGTATCCCAAACGATCAGGTTCCACTTGTCGATTGCGCGGCCGACGTAAATGTTGTTCTTAACGACGGAGTACGCCGGGTTGATCGGGAAGTCGGGATTGTCGATATCGCTCGTGTCAAACGTGATGGCGGCAAGCTGCGGGTACTTCGACGCCCACAGTTCGGACGTGCGCTGCGGATAGCGGTTCAGCTCCGCCCACATGCCGGTGTCCTGATTGAGGAATGCCGGATGACCTGCGAGATAGTTGTCTCTCATACGCTGGTCGTAGTAGAAATAACTGCCGATGCCGTGGTTGATGACGATGTTGTTGGTGACGGTGTTGGAACGGCCGCCGCCGATCATGAACGCATAGCCGTATACGTCGATGAGGACGTTGTACTGAACCGTAAAGCCGGAGAGCATATCGTCCAGGTAAATGCCGTTTGCGTGGCGGGTGTCGTTGCCGACGCGTTCGAACTTATTATGGCTGATGACGTTGCCGAAGGAGTGCCACTGACCGCCGCCGTAGAACGCGCCTGCGTCATCGGCTTCCTGTACGACGTCGTGGATGTAGTTCCATTCGATGGTGTTTTCAAGGCCGCCTTCACCGACTGCGGAATGCGGCAGATTCCAGATTTCGTTATGCGTGGTAACAATACCAACGCCGTTGCCGCCGATTCCGCCCGTGTACATACGCGTGATCTGCGCGCAGTCGTGAACCTTGTTGTTCTCGATGCGGTTGTTCGAGTGCGTCAGCGTATCGTAGTCGCCGGAGCCGTTCATGTTGACACTGCCGCAGCCGAGATTATAGATCTCGCAGCCGTAAACGATGTTATTATACTTGGCAGCGTTCGAGTAGAAAGCGCCTTCCTCGCAGTTGCGGAGTACGCATTCTCTGATCTGGAGGCCTTCCGCCGTCGTGGGCGCAAAGAGCGTCGCGCAGGAACCCTGACACGTGATGTTCTTAAAGAGGACGTTCGAGAAATCGCCCGTGAACATCGGCGCGCGGTAATAGTTCAGCATAACGGTCGAATCCGCGTTGTCGTCGAGCGGGTAAACGTACAGCTTGAGGTTTTCGCGGTCAACGTAGTATTCACCGGGCGCGTCCAGCTCTTCCGGCACGTTGAAGAAGTAGTATTCCGCGCCTTCCTTGTAGGAGGTCGGATACGTGACGGTCATCGCCTGCGTCTCGGCGTCATACGCGCTGATCGGCGTGGTCTCTTCACTCCAGTTGTACATGAAGTAATCGTGTACCAGCGCGCCCTCGAGCGTCTTCCAACGGCTGATATGTGCAGCCATGTCGTCGGAGAGGCGGATCGTGCCGGTGGATGCGTCAAGAATGCCGCCTTCTTCGATGTGCGCCTGATCCTCATAGAGGAATTTGCCGGAATCGTTCGGATAGCGGGCGTTCGTCATACGGGTGTCGTTCCAGAAGAAACCGACGTTCGTACCCTTATCTTCAGCCGGCATCGGGCTGCCGTAACCGTAGCCGAGCTGCTTGCCGATCATGTCGGCTGTCACGCCTTCGGCAGTCAGATCGCAGACGAGGATCTTGTCAGCCGCTTCGGGGAAGAAACGGGCTTTCATCTCTTCGTCGTCGACCGGCTTGAAGGAGGACGCCGCAATATTCTTACCGGCGCTCAGAATGACTTCGCCGTCGCCGATTCCCTGAATGACGGTCGGTTCCTCAGCGGTACCGCCGAGCGCCGCGTCAAAGGTGAAGCTCGTTACCGCGTATTCGCCGGGGAGAATATTGACGGTATACTGAGCGGTGCTGCCGCCGTCACGCAGTTCGTGAATGCGGGCAAGCGCCTGATCGAGCCCCGCGAACGGCGTTTCTTCGGCACCGTTGCCCTGTCCGTCGGGCGCCACGTAGAAGATCGGGCCGTCATAGGGAGTCGTATCGCCAACCGTTTCGGTCGTGTCGGTCGTTTCACCCGGTTCGGTCGTACCGTTGCCGCACGCGGTCAGCGATGCAGCAAGCAGCAGAGCAAAAAGAAGTGCAAGCAGTTTCTTCATGTTCGTTTCATCCTTTTATCAAAATGTTTTTATCATGATGATTTGCGTTATCGTGTCAAGTCAGACACCGCCGATTGTCCCTGTCCGGTTTTATCGGATTCCTCGCGCCATTCAAAATCGGAGGAAAGGACGCGGACCGAGTCCGACGAAACGATGAGCATTCCGCCGAGACAGTGCGCATGGCGGATCGTCTTGCCGTCGTCACCCGTGTAGACGCGGCAGTCGCCTTCTTTCAGCGCCGTCACGAACGGGATATGCCCGGCGAGGATAGCGAGGTCCCCGCCGGTTCCGCGAACCGACAGCTGCACGGCCTCTCCGTCATACCGCATTCCGTCCGGCGCGGCAATCTGCAGTTTGAAAGTTTTCATGCCACACGCCCGTCCGTCAGTTCTGTCCGGCGTTCAGCTTCGCTTTTTCGAACGCCTCT
>JAZUKT010000015.1:0-4459 GCA_045643445.1 Eubacteriales bacterium | reverse complement strand
CCGAGAATAGCGGTCTGCGGCGGATTGATGACGGGCGTAAAGGATTCGACGCCCATAGAGCCGAGGTTCGAAACGGTGAAGCTGCCGCCGGACATTTCGTCGGGCATGAGCTTTCCTTCGCGGGCCTTGGCGGCGGCCGTCTTGGCTGCGGCGGAGATCTCGGCGAGCGTCATTTTTTCTGCGCCGAAGAGCACCGGAACGAGGAGGCCGCGATCGGTATCGACAGCCATGCCGACGTTGGCGTGCTTGAACTTGCGGAAATTGTTGTCAACGAGGTTGGCGTTGATCTCGGGATAATTCGGCAGGATGCGGGAGACGGCGTAGAGGACCATATCGTTGATGGTGATCTTGCCGAGACCGAGCGCTTCGCCGGATTCCTTGAGGCGGGCGCGGTAAGCCATCATGTTCGTCGCGTCGAAGGTCGCGTTGAGCGTGAGCTGAGCCATCTCGGAAAGGGAAGCGTGCATCGAGCGGGCGATCGTCTTGCGGACGTTCGACATCGGGACTTCATCGTAGGCGCGCAGATCGTCGGCGGCAGCGGAAACGGCGGCGGGAGCAGCGGCTTCTGCGGCAGGAGCGGTCTCTTCCACGATGATCGGACGGCCTGCGAGGAACGATTCGACGGCTTCGACGGTGGCGGTAAATCCGGCGTCGAGCGCCTTGTTGATATCGCGTTCGATGATTCTGCCGTGCGGGCCGGTCGGAACGACTTTCGTCAGATCGACGCCGGTCTTGAGAGCGAGATTTTTCGCGCGCGGAGAGATGAAAACGCGGGTGCCGTCGGATTCGGATACGGTAGCGGCGGCTTCCGCTTTCGGTGCTTCTTCAGCCGGAGCGGCGGTATCAGCGGCCGGAGCGGCAGCATCGCCGGACTTCGGGAGCAGTGCGCTGTAGTCTTCGCCGGGCTCGCCGATGATGCAGACGGGCTCGAGGCAGGGGACTACGTCGCCCTCTGCTGCGAAGACCTCGAGGATCGTACCGGCGGCCTGCGCGGGCTCGTCGAATGCGCTTTTGTCGGTCTCATAGGAGAAGAGGATCTCGCCGATTTCGACGCGGTCGCCCTTTTTCTTCTGCCACGTCGTGATGATGCAGGATTCAACGCTCTGACCCTGGCGCGGCATGATGACAAGGTTTGCCATAATGTAGAGTTCCTTTCGTGATGATTTCCTGGAATGGGGGATCAGCTCACCGCCGTCACATCCATGACCTTCATATGGGCGGCGGCCGCCTGTTCGGCAAGCGGAGCCGGAAGCGGTGCGTTGGTGATCAGCACGTCCGCTTTTTCGAAGGGAGCAAAGGTGTAAGGCAGCGTTTTTTCAAATTTGGAGGCATCGACGAGAATGACGACCAGTCTGGCTTTCTCGACGACGATGCGCTTGAGTTCGCATTCGCTGTAATTGCCGACGGTGAAACCGCTTTTGGCGGAGGGGCCGGACGGCGAGAGGAACGCGATGACGGTGGTGATGTCCGAGAGCAAGCGCGAGGCCTGCGGACCGGTGATCGTCTGATTGTCGTGATCGAGGCGGCCGCCGACCATGTTGACGACGGGCAGGCCGATCTTGCAGAGATCGAGCGCGACGACCGGGTCGGTGGTGGTGAAGGTGAAACGGTCGTTCGGCACATACTGTACGATGTGCTGGAGCGTAGAGCCGGAATCGAGGAAGATGGAGCGGCCCGTTTCGAGGAACTGCACCGCACGCTGGGCGATCGAGTCCTTTGAGCGGACGTTTTCGCCGAGGCGCGTCGTGATGGAGCCTTCGGTCTGCGTCGTGATGAACTTCATGCTGCGCGCGCCGCCGCGTACCTTGATCGCCTCATGTTCGGCTTCAAAATACTCGATGTCGCGGCGAAGCGTCATCCCGGATACGTCGGGAAACAGTTCTTCAAGTTCCTTGAGCGAGAGGAACGGTTTCACCTGAAGAAGTGCGCGGATCTGTTCGCGTCGTTCGTTATACATTCGTGTCACCTCCTGCTTCACGGCGATATGACAGAATCCTTCGTGAAAATAACAATTCACATGATCTATTTTAACATAAATCATGTGAATTTGTCAACGGAAAATGTGAAAAAACTAATCCGTTTCAAGTGAATTTTCAGTTTTGGGGAACCGATTCCGCGGCGATACGCGCTTCGATCAGGTCAGCCACGCGGATCACGTCGCCTGCGCCCATGACGAGAATCATGTCGCCGTCCTGCGCGGTGGAAGCAAGGCTGTCGGCCGCATCCTCAAAGGTCGGCGCAAAGCGGGCGGTTTTTCCGGCGGTGAGGAGCGCGTCGCGCATCTGCTCGGCACTGACGCCGTAGATGTTCGTTTCGCGTGCCGGATAGATCGGACAGAAGACGACCTCGTCGGCACCGCTGTCGGCAAAGGCCGCGATGAAATCGTCGAAAAGTTCCGCCGTCCGGGAGTAGGTGTGCGACTGGAAGACCACGCGCAGTTTGCCGCGGCAGATCGCACGGGCACCGCCGAGCGCGGCACGGATCTCGGTCGGATGGTGCGCGTAATCGGCGTAGAGCGTGTAACCGGCCGGGCTGAGGGCGATCCGCTCCATGCGGCGGCAGATGCCCTGATAGGACGAAAGTCCGGCGGCGATCACGTCCGTGGGGATCCCGTTCACGGCGCAGGCGGCAAAAGAGGCGAGCGCGTCGGCGATGTTCTGCTCTCCGGGGATCTGCAGAACCACGTGACCGGCAGGAACGCCGTGCCAGAGAATATCGAACGCGGGATAGCCGCCCTCGGTCTTTTCGTTGACGGAGGTGCAGTCGCAGGCGGGATCGTTCCGGCCGAACGTGACGACCTGCCCGGCATAGGCGGCGGCCGCGAGACGGCAGTTTTCATCGTCCGCATTGATGACGGCGAATCCGTTCTTGCCGGTGATGCTCATGAACTGCGTGTAGGAGGCGCGCATCTGCTCGATCGAGTGGAAGTAATCGACGTGATCCATCTCGATGTTGAGAACAACAGCGGTTGACGGATTGAAATCAAGGAAGGAATCCATGTACTCGCAGGCTTCGAAGACGAAGTAATCGTGTCCGCCGATGCGGTCGACCGCGCCGGTTTCCTTCATGGCGGCGCCGCCCGAGAGCGTGGGATCGACACCGGCCGCGATCAGAATATTCGTGATCATGCCGGTCGTCGTGCTTTTTCCGTGCGTGCCGGAGACGCCGATGCGGGATTTGTATCCGGTCATGATGTAGCCGAGATAGTCCGCGCGGGAAATGACCGGGATGCCGCGGGAGAGCGCTTCCGTGTATTCCGGGTTGTCTGCGGGCATGGCGACCGTGTAGACGAGCGCGTCGCAGTTGCTGACGTGGCGGGCGTCCGCTTCATAATAGACGGTGATGCCCATGGCGGCGAGCGACTCCGTCAGAGCGGACGGCGTGCGGTCGTAGCCGGAAACGTGAAAACCGCGCAGATGACTGATGTGCGCGAGGGAATTCATGCTGATGCCGCCGATCCCGGCAAAGAACAGGTTCTTTTTTCCGTCAAGGATCGACGCGATCTCTTTCGCACCGTAGTGCGTGTTCGGTAAAGACATAGGACAGCCTTTCTCGGATATGAATTTCGAAATTGGTAAAAAACGGCGGAAATCGCCCGGAAGAAACTATTTTCTAAAAATATTGACCGGAAATTCAAAAATATTAAAAATTTATTTATGAATCTCTTGAATCAATTTCATAAAATGGGCGTATACTACCTGACAGATCAACCAAATGACAAAACAAGGAAGGATTTCTATGGTAATCACAGACATTAAGGTCAGAAAATTATTTGACGAGGGACCGATGAAAGCGATCGTGTCCGTGACGTTTGACGATCAGATGGCGCTGCATGACATCAAGGTGATCAGCGTGCGGGAAAAGAATTTCATCGTGATGCCGAGCCGGAAGAACCCGGACGGGACGTACCGCGATATCGTGCATCCGATCAACGGGGAATTCCGGGCGCTGCTGGAAACGGAAGTGATCAAGGCTTACGAGGCGGAATCCGCGCGGGCGGCAGCTGAGAGGGAAGCGGAAGCGCTGGCCGAGCGGGAAGCGGAACTTGCGGGAAAAGCCTGATGAGCCGAACGATAAAACCATTGACAGCTTTGTTGACTGATATGATATGACATCATCCACCATACGGTGGATTTTTTGTTTTCCGGGTTATTTGCGCTTGAAGACGATGAATTTCTGCGCCATGAAATTGACGATGAAGAACGTGATTTCGCCGATCGGCTTGGCGAGTTCGACCGGGATATGGAGCACGCGGGTGAGAATCTCGATCAGTACGTAGGTTTTGAGCACGAAGACGATGGCTGCGAGGCTGTAATATTCGCCGAGAGCAGGCAGGAGCGGCGCGGTGCTGTGGAAGACGAACGTGCGGTTGACGAAGAAATTGGTTATGGACGAAACGCACAAGGTAAAGAAGAGAATGAACTCATGCAGAACGGACGGGAAGATCCGCACCAGAAAC
>JAZUKT010000014.1:0-5188 GCA_045643445.1 Eubacteriales bacterium | reverse complement strand
TAATGATAAAATATCTACACTAAAGATTTTTATGCTTTTTACAGGAGGAAACCCCAATGGCAAGTTTATCATTCAAGCATATTTATAAGAAATATCCCGGCAACGTAACAGCCGTATCCGACTTCTGCCTTGAAATAAAAGACAAGGAATTCCTTATCCTCGTAGGACCTTCCGGATGCGGTAAGACTACGATTCTTCGTATGATCGCCGGTCTTGAAGAAATCACCGAGGGTGAACTTTTCATAGGCGACAGACTCGTAAATGACGTTGCGCCCAAGGACAGAGATATCGCAATGGTTTTCCAGAACTATGCTCTGTATCCTCATATGACCGTCTTCGATAACATGGCATTCGGTCTGAAGCTCCGCAAGACTCCGAAGGAAGAAATCAAGCGCCGTGTTGAAGAAGCTGCCCGTACCCTCGACATCACCCACCTGCTTGACAGAAAGCCGAAGGCTCTGTCCGGCGGTCAGAAGCAGCGTGTTGCGCTCGGCCGTGCCATCGTCCGTAACCCGCAGGTCTTCCTTCTCCATAAGTCGGATCGAAGCCATGTCGTTCTGTGAGCCAAGGAGTTGCAGACCAACTTTGTCTTCCTAAGACCGCTTGGCCTCCGACTTACCTGCTCGACAGAAAGCCGAAGGCTCTGTCCGGCGGTCAGAAGCAGCGTGTTGCGCTCGGCCGTGCCATCGTCCGTAACCCGAAGGTCTTCCTTCTCGATGAACCGCTTTCCAACCTGGACGCCAAGCTCCGTGCAGCAATGAGAACAGAGCTCACGAAGATCCACCAGAGAGTCGGTACCACGTTCGTATACGTTACGCACGACCAGGTCGAAGCTATGACCATGGCTACCCGTATCGTCGTTATGAAAGACGGTCTGATCCAGCAGGTCGATACGCCTCAGAATCTGTACGACAAGCCGGTCAACCTCTTCGTAGCAGGCTTCATCGGCACGCCTCAGATGAACTTCATCAACTGCGTCCTCGACAAGAAGGGCGAAGATTTCTACATCACGTTCGGTTCCAACTCCCTCAAGATCCCGGCAGACAAGGCAGCCGATTCCGATCTGAAGGATTACGTCGGCAAGGAAGTTGTTGCCGGTGTCCGTCCCGAATGTATCCATGAAGACGCACCGTCTCTCCGCGCCATGTCCGAATCCGTTATCGAAACGGACGTTGAAGTCACCGAACTCATGGGCGCTGAAATCTACCTCTACCTGGTAGCGGAAGAAACCAACCTGACGGCAAGAGTTTCCGCCCGTTCCACGGCAAGAGCAGGCGACATCATCAACGTTGCGCTTGATATGTCGAGAGTCCACATCTTCGATAAGGATACCGAACGCTGCATCGTTCACTAAATCGAAAAGACAGACCGCTTCTTTCGGGAGGCGGTCTTTTTTTGCCGTTCGGAAATATCGGAAACTTTCGGCAGAATTCTCATAAAACGCCTTGACGAAGCGGACGCGAACCGTTATAATAAAGATAAAGGAATAAAACATCCGGCCGGAGGTATCGTCATGAAAAAAGCGTGTCTGTGCGTCATCCTGTGTTTCATGATGATGATTGCGGCCGTTTCTGTTTTTGCGGCGGATGCGGCAGACGGCACGGTGCTCCTGCATCAGCATTACGCGGACGCCGCGGAGATCGGGGAACTGGCCCGCGTCGGCACGTCGAGCAGCTCGGCGTTTACGGCATCGTGCGGTACGGCGAACGGCCTGATCCTTTCGTCCTACGACAGCGGGCGCGGCTATCTCATCCTGTCGCCGACGGAAACGGGCGATACGTGGACGCTTGAGTTTGATTTCCGCTTTGCCGACGTGTACGCGGAGAACGGCTCGCTTGGCGTGATGCTCACCTGCCGCGGCGAGGAACCCGGCAATATCTCGAGTTTTACGATCCGCCCGAACGGCACGATCGACGATTTCGCCGACCTGACCGACGAGGTGCGGGATCAGATCGCGGCGGGCGAATGGATGCACGTCACGGTACCGATCCGCCACGGCGCGCTCAGCGAGATCACGGTGCAGGGGAACGGTACGTCCTGCACGGCGGAGCGCACGAGCGTTCTCGTTCTGCCGGAAGGGGAAGTCGGCTTCATCGTGCGCAGCGCGTCCGTCAACGTCGAGGACACGTATCTGGTGAGCGGCGCGGATTACTCGGAGCGGTTCGGCTTGTACGCCGTTGGGACGGATGCAGCGGCGGAACAGCGCAACACGGCGCCGCAGACTGCGGATCACCTGCCGATTATCCTGGCCTCGGCGATTTTCGTTTCCTGCGCGGGTGCCGCAGCGATCCGAAAACGGCGGACGGAGCAGCACGGCTGATCCCGTAAAATTGAACAAACAGGACGGTGGAATGCTAAAAAAATCCGCCGTTTTTTTGTCGGAAGCGCAGATTCATAAAATATTAACATATTGAATACAATTTGTTATTGAACGGAAGGCTATAAAATGGTACATTTAGTACAGCGTTTAGCACTTGAACAAAACGAGTGCTAAAAAACACAAAACGGATCAAACGACCGCATGGAGAAGCGGCATCCGAATGGGAGGTGGAACAGATGAGCGCCGGTAAAGATCAACTGAGTGAGCGGAAAAAGCTGATTCTGAAGGCGATTATTGAGGCGCATATCGCGGGCGGCGAGCCGGTCGGCAGTAAATTTCTGACGGTCAATCAGCAGATCCCGTGTTCCTCTGCTACCATACGGAATGAGATGGCGGAGCTCGAAGAACTCGGCTATCTGGAGCAGCCGCATACTTCGGCGGGACGGATCCCGTCAGAGGCGGGCTACCGCTTCTACGTGGACTCGCTGATCGACCGGTACAATCTGACGCAGAGCGAGATCCTCGAGCTCCAGAACAGCCTCCAGACGAAGCAGGCGGAGCTTGACGCGATCATGCAGACGGCGGTCATGCTGGCGTCGAGGCTGACGAACTACACGGCGCTTGCGCTGAAGCCGAAGCTCGCGCGGATCACGGTTGGTCGGTATGAGCTGATGCGGCTGGACGATACGACGGCGGTGCTCATCATGGTGATCGGCGGCGTGGTCAAGACGAAGTACATCCACTCGAGCCGCGTGATCCCGACGGAGGCGACCGTACGGCTGGCAGGCGTGCTCAACGCGAAGGCGACCGGCATCACGGCACAGGAGATCACCATGCCGCTTCTGATGGAAATGGAAGCGATGATGGGCGAATATGATTATCTCGTAACGCCGGTGATCAAGGCGGTCTGCGAGACGATCTCGGCCTTCGACGGCGGCGAGCTGCGGTTTGAGGGAATCAACCGGCTGCTCTCGTATCCCGAGTATTACGACATGGATCGGCTGCGGGATATGCTCGCGCTGTTCGAGAAGAAAGACGCGCTGCTGCGGGTGCTTTCGGAAGAAACGCAGCACAGCGACGGCGTGCAGGTCTTCATCGGCCGCGAAAATCTCGTCAAGGTCATGGATAATTCCACGCTCGTGTTCAAGACGATCATGGATAAAGGCAAGCCGGTCGGCGCCATCGGCATCATCGGACCGACGCGCATGGATTACCGCCGCGTGATCGCCACGATCGACAGCCTCACGAAGAGCGTATCCGAAGCGCTCGAAGCCCCGCGGAGCTATCTTACCGGCGAGCCTTATCGCCCGGATGACGGCGAATAGAAAATCCCCTGAATGGAGAAGAACATGACAGAAGAAAAGAATCAGACAGCGCCCGATATGACTGAGGAACAGATCCCGGCGGAAGAAACGGCAGCGGAAGAACGCGCGCCGGAGGAAAACGCCGCGGAAGAACCGGTCAAAGAGGGAAAGGATAAGAAAAACGAAACGAAAAAGCTGAAGGCGGAAGTTGAGCAGATGAAAAAGTCGCTCGCCGACGCCGAAAAGCAGAAGGCAGAGACCGAGGACAAATACCTGCGCGTGATGGCGGAATACGATAACTTCCGCAAACGCAGCGCGGCCGAACGCAAATCCGTGTACGGAGACGCGGTGGCCGATACGCTGACGGGACTTCTGCCGATCATCGACAATCTGGAGATCGCCTCGAAATATTCGGGCGGCGACAGCGAAAAGGTAGCCGAGGGCGTCACGATGATCCTCTCGAAACTGCCGGATACGCTGGAAAAACTCAATATCAAGGCATTCGGTCAGCCCGGCGATACCTTTGACCCGGCCTTCCATAACGCGGTCATGCACGTGGAAGACGAAGAACACGGGGAAGGCGAGATCGTCGAGGTCCTGCAGACCGGGTATCTCTACGGCGATAAGGTCATCCGCTATGCGATGGTCAAGGTCGCAAACTGATTAAGAAAACAAAAATCCAACCTATAAAGAGAAACTGGAGGAAAACATCATGGCAAAAATCATTGGTATAGATTTGGGTACGACCAACTCCTGCGTCGCAGTCTATGAAGGCGGCGAGCCGACCGTTATTCCGAATCCCGAAGGCGCGCGCACCACGCCGTCCGTCGTCGCGTTCTCGAAGACCGGCGAACGTCTTGTCGGTCAGGTGGCAAAGCGTCAGGCGATCACCAACCCCGTCAGAACCCTCGCCTCGATCAAGAGACAGATGGGCACCGACTATAAGGTTTCGATCGACGACAAGCGCTATGCACCGCAGGAAATCTCCGCGATGGTGCTGCAGAAGCTGAAGGCAGACGCAGAAGCCTACCTCGGCGGCACGGTCAGCCAGGCCGTCATCACCGTTCCCGCTTACTTCACCGACGCACAGCGTCAGGCTACGAAGGACGCCGGCAAGATCGCAGGACTTGAAGTTCTCCGTATCATCAACGAGCCGACGGCGGCCGCTCTCGCATACGGCGTCGATAAGGAAGGCACGGAGCAGAAGATCATGGTCTTCGACCTCGGCGGCGGTACGTTCGACGTATCCCTGCTTGAGATCTCCGACGGCGTGTTTGAAGTGCTTGCCACGAACGGCGATACGCGGCTCGGCGGCGACGACTTCGACCAGCGCATCATCGACTGGATCGCCGGCGAATTCATGAAGGAAAACGGCGGCATCGACCTCAGAAAAGACAAGATGGCGCTGCAGAGACTGAAGGAAGCCGCTGAAAAGGCGAAGATCGAGCTGTCCGGCGTGACTTCCTCGAACATCAATCTGCCTTTCATCACGGCAGACGCGACCGGCCCGAAGCACTTCGACGGTACGCTCACCCGCGCCAAGTTCAATGAACTGACCGCAGAC
>JAZUKT010000013.1:0-4814 GCA_045643445.1 Eubacteriales bacterium | reverse complement strand
GCTGCACCTCGTTTTCTCCGGCAATCCCGGCACCGGCAAGACCATGATCGCCCGTTTCATGGCGCGCGTCTATCATGCGCTCGGCAAGTCGGAGGCCAAGCGGTCTTAGGAAGACAAAGTTGGTCTGCAACTCCTTGGCTCACAGAACGACATGGCTACGATCCGACTTGCTGCACCTCGTTTTCTCCGGCAATCCCGGCACCGGCAAGACCATGATCGCCCGTTTCATGGCGCGCGTCTATCATGCGCTCGGCCTGCTCTCGAAAGGCAAGCTGATCGAGGTGGACCGCAGCGGTCTCGTTGCCGGATACATCGGCCAGACGGCGCTCAAGACGGCAAAGGTAATCGAATCCGCGATGGGCAGCGTGCTCTTCATCGACGAAGCGTACACGCTCACCTCCAAGTCGGAAAACGATTTCGGTTTCGAGGCGGTCGATACGATCCTCAAAGCCATGGAAGACAACCGCGACGATCTTGTCGTGATCGTGGCCGGATACACCGAACTGATGGAAGAATTCATCGACTCAAACCCCGGGCTTCGTTCCCGCTTCAACAAATACATCGAATTTCCCGATTACAGCGGGCAGGAAATGATGGACATCTTCCGCATGAACTGCTCGAAGAGTTTCTACAATCTCACGCCGGAGGCCGACGAGGAGATCCGCTCCTACCTTGAAGCGGTGGAATCCGCGGCCGGTGAATTCGGCAATGCGCGCGGCGTACGCAACACGTTCGAGAAAATCCTGACCGAGCAGGCAAACCGCATCGCGGCGCTCGAGACGGTCACGCGGGAGGATCTGATGACGATCACCCTCGACGACGTGAAAGCGGCGCTGTCGCCCGAGACGGAAGAAGAGGAAGAAGAAAAGGAAGAGCGCGATGACGAATGAAGAACTGATCCGGCTGGCTGAAGAAGCCATGGCCGCCGCCTATACGCCCTATTCCCACTTCAAGGTGGGCGCGGCGCTCGAAACGGCGGACGGCACCGTCTACACCGGCTGCAATATTGAAAACGCCGCCTACGGTCCGACCGTCTGCGCAGAACGGGTAGCCATATTCCAGGCCGTTCGCTTCGGGCATCGCTCGTTCCGGCGGATCGCCGTCGTCGGCGGAAAAGACGGTGAAATTTCCGCATTCACCTACCCATGCGGCGTCTGCCGCCAGGTGATGCGCGAATTCTGCGAGGACGATTTCGAGCTCATCTTCACGGACGGGCATGACGTCAAAGTGCTCACGCTCGCCGATCTGCTTCCCTGCTCGTTTTCGCCGCGCGATCTCGGATAACAAAGGAGATACTGCCATGCAATACCGCCACATCGACAAACTCGGTCTCGATCTTTCGACGTTCGGCATCGGTTTCATGCGTTTTCCCTATACGATCACCGAAGACGGACGCGAAGCAATCGACGAATCCGTCGCCACGCCGGTCATCCGCCGCGCCATCGACGCCGGTGTCAACTATATCGACACCGCCTACGTCTATTCGGGCGGCCGGATGAACGAGATCGCCCTCGGACACGCGCTCCGCGACGGCTATCGGGAACGGGTATACGTTGCCACGAAGTTCCCGAGCTGGACGTGCGAAACCCGCGAGGATATGGACCGGATCCTGAACGAATCACTCGAGGACCTCGGAACGGATTACATCGACTTTTATCTGATCCACTCGCTGTCCAAGCGCACGTTTGAGAAAATGAAATCGCTCGGCGTTTTCGATTTCCTCGACAAGGCGAAGGCCGCCGGAAAGATCCGCTATGCGGGTTTCTCCTTCCACGACGACTGCGACACGTTCTGCGAGATCATCGACAGCTACGACTGGGATATGTGCCAGATCCAGCTGAATTTCATGGATCCGTCGTATCAGGCCGGACTCAGAGGTCTCCGCTACGCCGGCGAAAAAGGGATCCCCGTGATGATCATGGAAGGTCTGCTCGGCGGCAAGCTGGCAAACGCGCCCGACGATGTGCAGGCACTCTACGATGCGTTTCCGATCCGCCGCTCCCCCGTGGAATGGGCGTTCCGCTGGATCGGTCAGTTCCCGGAGGTAGCCGTCATTCTCTCCGGCATCACGTCGATGGAACAGTGCGACGAAAATCTCGCCCTCTTCGATCGGTGCACGGTCGGCGCCATGACGGACGAGGAAACGGCGCTGATGGATCGCGTCCGCGCTACCTACGAAAGCCGCACCAAGGTCGGATGCACGTCCTGCCGGTACTGCAAGGACTGCCCGAATCAGGTGAACATCTCCCGCATTTTCAGCGCGTGGAATTCCCTCTCGCTGTACGGCAAAAGTCCGAACGGTGATCCCGAATTCTACGCCGACATGATCAGGGAAGGCCGCGACGCCTCCCGCTGTGCCGAATGCGGACTCTGCGAAGCAAGCTGCCCGCAGCACCTGCCGATCATTGATCTTCTGAAGGAGGCAGACCGCGATCTGCGCGCCGCCTTCTGCCGGTAAATCAGCAGCAAAAAACCGTAGCCCTCTCGCCGATTGAGCGGACTGCGGTATTTTTTTATTTTTCTTCGACGGTGACGATCACGAGTTCCGGCCGGTTGAACACCCGCGGCAGATCGTCCCGCATCAGACCGCGGCTCACGATCACCGTCCGGCCGTCGATGTCGTACCGTCCGCCCGCGTATTTCGGAAACCAGCCCTCTGCCGGATCGTACAGACCGTTCAGGAGCACCGGGATCCGCACCTGCCCGCCGTGAGCGTGACCGCACAGCGTCAGATCAAATCCGGCCGCCGCGTACGCCTCCGCATATTCCGGCCGATGCGCCAGCAGAAGATCAAACGTCTCGGGCAACGGATCAAGCGAATCGAGCAGTTCCCTGCCTTCCGCCTCCGTCATCGTATGTTTGAAATAATTCGGATCATCCACGCCGATCAGCCGGATATGCCCGGGCAGCTCGACCGCGTTCTCCGACAGAAGCGTGACTCCGGCGTGCTCTTCGCACCACGCGCGCATTTCGTCGAGCTCCATGAGGCTGCATTCGTGATTCCCCGTGACGAGATAAACGGGCAGGCCGAGTTCATAGACCTCCGCGAGGAAGACGTGCGCCCCGTCCTCCGGCGAATCATGATCAACGAGGTCTCCCGGGATGAACACCGCTTCCGCGCCCGAATCGGCGATAGCCTCGATCAGTTCCCGCTGATCCTCCCCGTAGTATTTCGCGTGCAGATCCGCCGCCACCGCGTAAACGTGCCGTCCTTCGACAAGCGGAGACGACACCGTGTACGAAACGACCTTCAAGTCGTCGTTCAGCGCCGTCCGTGCGAGCAGCAGAAGCACCGCCGTCACGATCAAAAGGCCGAGGATCGGCGTTCTCTTCCGTTCTTTCCGTTTGAATAATCCCATGGTGACTCCTTATCGCGCATATGCCCGCCGATCGTTTTTCGGACGGATTCGCGGATTTCCGAAACTTTTTTGAAAAAAGGTATTGCAATTCGGCGGCGGATATGATATAATCTCATCGTCATAGGGGCATAGCTCAGTTGGTAGAGCAGCGGTCTCCAAAACCGCGTGTCCAGGGTTCGAGTCCTTGTACCCCTGTCCAAGGCGTCCGAAGCTGCTTGTTTCGGACGTTTTTGTTTTACGCCGTCGAGCCGAGCGACGTCCCGTCTCCGACACGCCGATCACCGTCAGTATAGCACAATCCCGCGTCAAAAACAAGCGTTTTCGGCCGACCGATGCGCCGAGTCCGTATTTTGCCGGTACGTATCCGCCGCATGACCATCATATACCGTCCGGCGGCGTCCTATACAGCCGGAAAACAAAAACCGCACGTCTCCGCTTCCGGGAACGTACGGTTCTTTTTGTTTGATCGGATCAGTCCTTGCTCTTGCCGAGGTAGGCTTCGCGCACCTTTTCGTCGGCAAGCAGTTCCGCACCCGTGCCGGTCATCGTGATCGCGCCCGTCTCCATGACGTAGCCGCGGTCGGCGACCTTGAGCGCCATATTCGCGTTCTGTTCGATCAGCAACACGGTGATACCGCTCTCGTTGATCGTCTCGATGATGCGGAAAATATCGCGCACGACCAACGGAGCCAGACCGAGCGACGGCTCATCCATCATGATGAGCTTCGGCTTGGCCATGAGCGCGCGGCCGACTGCGAGCATCTGCTGCTCACCGCCCGAAAGCGTACCGGCAAGCTGCCAGTGCCGCTCCTTCAGCCGCGGGAACAGCGAATACACATATTCGATATCGGGCGTCAGATTATCCTTGCGGAGATACGCGCCGATCTTCAGATTTTCGAGTACGGTCAGGTTCGGGAAGACGTGGCGGCCTTCTGGAATCAGCGTAATCCCGCTTGCCACAATCTTATCCGGGGAAAGACCGAGAATGGATTTTCCGCCGAAACGGATGTCGCCGCCCGCCGGTTTGACCACGCCCGCGATCGAGCGCAGCACCGTCGATTTTCCGGCGCCGTTCGCTCCGATCAGGGTGATGATCTTCCCTTCCTCGACGTTCAGAGAAATGCCGGTCACGGCGCGGATTCCGCCGAAACGGACCTCAAGATCCTTGATTTCAAGAAGTTCACTCATCGTCGCTTGCCCCCAGGTATGCGTCAATGACCGCCTGATTCTTCTGGATCTCGGCGGGAATGCCCTCGGCGATCTTCTTGCCGAAGTCAATGACGTAGATACGGTCGGAAATGTCCATGACCAGATTCATGTGATGCTCGATCAGGAGAACGGTCAGCCCGAACTGGTCTCGGATCTGGCGCACGAAGGCGGTCAGCTCGGCCGTTTCCTGCGGGTTCATACCGGCGGCAGGTTCGTCGAGCAGCAGGAGCTTCGGCTCCGTTGCCA
>JAZUKT010000012.1:0-1662 GCA_045643445.1 Eubacteriales bacterium | reverse complement strand
ACCACCGGTTTTGACGCAGAAGTGAAGTTCGAAGATACCGCCGCTCATTGGTGCAATGCCGAACTCGGCTACCCGCTACACATGGGCATCGTAAAGGGTACCTCCGATACGACGTTCTCTCCGGAAAACACGCTGACCGTGGAACAGACCATCATGATGATCTACAGAACCTTCACGGCTCTCCAGAAATAATCATCAAACCAAACAACAAAAGCAGGCCTTCTTCGGAGGGCTTGTTTTTTGCAGTATTAACCAAAAACGGACAGATGCGATTGTGCAAAACATGGAAAATGCGGTCGGGCAGGGGCGTGTTCTTGTATTTTAATCTCTGCTGTGCTATAATCGGGCAAACGGGCGGAGTGTCCGTTCAATCGAATTTATGAAGGAGAAAATCATGAAAAAGTTAACCGCACTTCTTGTTGCCGTCCTGATGCTTGCGTCGATGGCAACTACTGCCTTCGCGGGATATTCCTCTGTTATCGCTGCGAAGATTGACACGCCTCCGACTCTCGACGGCGTCATTTCCGAAGATGAATGGGGCACACCGATCTGCTCCCTCAATTCCTATGAAGAAGTACTTCCGTACTGCTTCAGCTGGATGCCGCAGGACTGGCCGGAATACATGGAGCAGTACGGCGATCTTCTCGATGACCGTACCCTCATTCCGTCGATGATCAAGTTCTGGTTCAGATGGGATGACGATTACTTCTATCTGGGTGTCCAGATCAAGCAGGAAACCCGCAGCGCTCCGCTGTATAAGGATCTTTGGAAAAAGGACAGCGTTGTCCTCAATATTTCTGTAGACCCGTACACGACGGTCACGACGGATTGTCTGTTCAATGAATTCACGGTGCACGATGACGGCGATTTCATTTACGATTTCGAGGCCCGCGGTGCTTATGACGTCAACCCGACCACAACGGACGGTGAATGGGTTGGTGTCCGTGACGAAAGCACCAAGATCACGACCTATGAACTCAAGTTTTACTGGGATGAACTGCTGCCGCAGGCCGTGACCAAACAGATGGTTATCGGCGATATGTTCGGTTTCAATATCACCGTTCAGCCCGCCAACTTCGACGGCGATCCGACCAACGTGGTTGATATCGTTCCGGCCGGCATCAGCGCAAACGAGGATTACGGCGACGACAGATACAATTACGCCATTACGCTCGGCGATGTGGAGACTGACGTTGCCGCTGCTCCCGCTGAAACTGAAGCGCCTGTTGAGACTGAAGCACCTGCTGAAACCGAACCCGCTATTCCGGAAGAACCTGCTGAAGCTCCTTCCGCATGGGCAGTTGAAGAAGTCAACGCTGCTATCGCTGCAGGTCTCGTTCCCGAAGAACTGCAGAAGAACTACACCGACGGCATTTCCAGAGCAGACCTCTCCAAGATGCTCGGCGTTCTGATCGACAAGGCATACCGCCAGGACCCCGCCGCGGCTGACGCTGCGTTCTCCGACACGACGGACGCCGCTGTCATGAAGGCTGCCAACCTCGGTATCATCAACGGTTACAAGCAGGACGACGGCACGTTCATGTTCAAGCCTGAAAATACGCTGAAGAGATCCGAAATGTCCGCGATCATCAACCGCGTTGCGAAACTCTGCGGCGAAGAAACCACCGGTTTTGACGCAGAAGTGAAGTTCGAGGATACCGC
>JAZUKT010000011.1:0-11110 GCA_045643445.1 Eubacteriales bacterium | reverse complement strand
CGAGCAGCGCGCGGATCAGTTTGCCGCCTTCGTTCATCTCCGCGAAGTAGCGGTGCATCTCACCGGGTACGCCGTCGCCGTCCGCCGCCATCCGTTCGTTGAGCGCGTGGATTTTGTCGCTGAGCCGCGGTCTGTTCGATTGCACGAAGAGCATGAAACGGAGCAGATGCGCCGCCGCCTCAATCTCTTTGCCCATCGTGGACGCGCCGCCGGTCAGTCCGTAGTGTTTTTCTTCATCAAGCGGCAGTCTGCCGAGCAGCGCGGAAAATTCCGCGAGCGAATCGACGTGATACGCCTCCGTGACCGCACGGCAGGATTCGTACAGTTCGCGCGTGTTGGAGCTGTTGCGGCCGCCGATCACGAACATGACGTCGCACCGCTTCGCCAGTTCCACCGACGAGCGGTTGATATTCTTCTGCGCCGCGCAGGTCGTATTGCGGAACGTGATCCGATGTGTGCCGCCGAATTTTCGCTCGAACGCCTCCCGCATGAGGAGCGCCTTTTCCGAGCCGAACGTCGTCTGGCTGACGAGCAGGATCTCCTCCGCCATCTCATCCGGCAGGGCGGCTATATCGTCTTCCGTTTCAATGACCGCCGACGCCGGAGCGCCCTCGCCGATCCAGCCGAGAATGCCCGTCACTTCCGGATGGCTCTTCTTGCCGATCACGACGACGGATGCGCCGTTTTCCCCGGCCTCTCTGACGTATTCGTGGATCCGCGTGACGTTCGGGCAGGTGGCGTCCACGCAGCCGATGCCGCGCGCCGCAAGATAATCGAACGTCGCTTTGCCTTCTCCGTGTGCGCGGATGACGACCGTGTCGCCCGGCCGGAGTTCGTCGAGCCCGTCCGCCCGGATCGCGCCCGCCTCCGCGAGAGACGTCATAACGCCGGGATTGTGCAGCAGTTCCTTATACAGAACGACACGCCCGCCGGGATGCGATTCAAGCAGCGCCGTCGCTTTTTCGACCGCCGTGCGTGAGCCGTAGCAGGTGCCGCACACCTCTGCAATCTCAATCATGCCGTCCTCCGTTACATTTTTTCGATTTCCGCCATCAGCGCGTCGATCAGTTCCGCCTCCGGCACCATTTTGAATTTTTCGCCTTTCTTGAAGATCCAGCCGCAGCCGTTCCCGCCGGCGATGCCGATGTCGGCCTCTCTCGCTTCTCCGATCCCGTTCACGTCACAGCCCATCACCGCCACGTGGATGTTCTTGCGGATGAGGCGGCAGCGGCGCTCGACTTCGTTGGCGATCGGGATCATATCGTATTTTGTCCGGCCGCACGTCGGGCAGGAGGTGAACGTCACCCCGTTCTGCCGCAGGTGCAAATCTTTCAGAATCTCATAGGCGCACGCGACTTCCTCCGCCGGATCGCCGGTCAGAGAAACGCGCACCGTATCGCCGATCCCCATCGAGAGGATGGCGCCGATGCCGGCCGCGGATTTGACGGTGCCCGACCAGAGCGTCCCGGCCTCCGTAATGCCGACGTGCAGGGGATAGTCGATCTTTTCCGCGAGCAGTCCGTACGCACGGATGGCGGTCGGCACGTCGGAGGATTTGATGGCGACGCAGATATCGCCGAAATCATGCTTTTCCAGAAGCGCCACGTGGCGAAGCGCGCTCTCGACGAGGCCTTCCGCCGTCACGCGGCCGTATTTTTCAAGGATATCCTTTTCGAGCGAGCCGGAATTGACGCCGATACGGATCGGAAGATGCCGTTCCTTCGCCGCCGCCGTGACTGCTGCGATGCGCTCTTCCCCGCCGATATTGCCGGGATTGATGCGCACTTTATCGACGCCGCCACGGATCGCCGCAAGCGCCAGCCGATAATCGTAATGGATGTCGGCGATGAGCGGGATATGGATCGCTTTTTTGATAGCGGGAATCGCTTCGGCCGCCTCTTTCGTATTCACCGTGACGCGGATCAGCTCGCATCCGGCCTCTTCCAGCCGCAGGATCTGTTCGATGGTGGCGTTCGCGTCCTCGGTATTCGTATTCGTCATGGACTGGACGGCAATCGGATTTCCGCCGCCGATTTTAGTGCCGCCGATGTCGATGATTCTGGTCTGCTCCCGTGTAAACATAGATGCCGAACTGCCTTTCATCTGATACTCTTTTCTGGATTTTATTATACTCGTCTGCGGAGTGGATGTCAACCTTGTGGAATGCGAGCAAAAAGCGTTAGTTCGTGAAGCAAGTGCAGAGCAAAACTTTCATAACGGCAGAGCCGAGAGCGTTCGGTATTCTGTACGATCCGTGTGAGCACGCCACGGCTCAGCTGAAAGTGCGCCGGATTGCCCGCGGGGGCTCCCCGCTCCAAAAGGCCGCGTATCCCTCGTACCCCAAAAGCAAAAATAAAAGACCGGGGAAATCCCGATCTTTTAAGCTAATACCCGGATTCGAACCGGGGACCTCGTCCTTACCAAGGACGCGCTCTACCAACTGAGCCATATTAGCATGACCCGCCGACAGTTTCATCGACGGGTATTATTATAACAGACGCCATCCTCTTTGTCAAGGGCTTTTTGAAAGTTTTTCGGTTTTTATGTGATTCTGTCTGAGGCTACATTTCCCACGCCGCAAACAGTTCCGCGAGCGAGGCGATATTGCCGTCGTCGAACGCCGTATCCCGTTTCGTATGGATGCGATCCATATAGAGTCCGACGGCTCCTTTTTTCAAGGCGGCCACGGCGACCGTCTTCCTGAACGCCGCCTGATCGGACGGATAGAACACGCCCTTTTTGCCTTTTACAACGGCCGTTTTGCCGCGGGAGCCGAGCACCGTCTGCGCCCGTTCCGAGAGCATCGCTTTGGCGTCCGACGCCGGATCGGAGCAGACGAACAGGAGATAATCGCCGTCCGACACGCAGTCGAAATTGACGATCAGCGTCGATTTGCGCACGGCGGGATGCGCCTTCGCATAAGCGGACGAACCGAGAAGCCCCACTTCTTCGTGATCGAACAGGATGAAGGCGTTCTCCTCCGGATCGAGCCGGTCGGCCAGCGTCAGAACGGTGACTACGCCCGAGGTGTTGTCGTTCGCCGTGTGCGGATTCGCCGGTCCCGCCATCAGCAGCGCGATCTCGGCAGCCGCCAGCCCGATGAGCGTCACTTCCGAGCCGAGGAACGACGCAAAATCGCCGAGCGGACGCAGCAGATTCTCCGCCAGCCCCGTCAGAAGAAAGATCGGCACGATCAGTACGAGCGTGAGCACGATATTATAAAGAATGTAGACGGGAATATTCAGCGGCGTGATGAAATTCGGGAACGGCAGCCGCGCGCAGGTGTCGTAATGCGCCGTGTAGACCCGCTTCGCCTTCTCGGGATCCCCGATCACGATATTGCGGCTTTTGAATCCGCTTTTCTCTTCCTTCACGTGCAGCCGATCGCCGTACGCTTCCTCCAGAAGACGAATGAACGCCGTCTTCTGCTCCCGCGTTTTGCGCACCTCATACGCCGGCAGGATCGTTTCTTTCCAGTTCCTTTCCGTCATGGCTCCTCCCGTTTTTTCAAAAAGAGGACAGTTTTTCACTGTCCTCTCATGAGTTTGAATGCGAGTAAAATCGTCAGTCCGATCACGACTGCGCAGACCGCGAGCAGCACGATGAACCGCGTCACCCGTTTGCCGTCGCCTTCCCTGCGGCCTTTTACGATTTCGGCGATGCTCCACGGCAGAAAGAACGCCGCGGCCAGCGCCAGCACTTCCACAACGACAAGCATCTTACAGCTCGCAGTTGCCGACCGTGCGCGGGAACGGAATGACGTCGCGGATGTTCGATACGCCCGTCAGATACATGACGCAGCGCTCGAAGCCGAGGCCGAAGCCGGCGTGACGCGCGGAACCGTACTTGCGCAGATCGAGATAGAATTCGTAGGATTCTTCGTCGAGGCCGAGTTCCTTCATGCGGCCGAGCAGCAGATCGTAGTTGTCTTCACGCTGCGAACCGCCGATGATCTCGCCGATGCCGGGTACGAGACAGTCCATCGCGGCGACCGTCTTTCCGTCCGGGTTCAGCTTCATATAGAACGCCTTGATCTCCTTCGGATAGTCGGTCACGAAGACCGGGCGCTTGAAGATCTGCTCGGTCAGATACCGCTCGTGCTCCGTCTGGAGGTCGCAGCCCCAGAATACCTTATAGTCAAACTGATCGTTGTTCTGCTGGAGCAGTTCCACCGCTTCCGTATAGGTGACGCGGCCGAAATCGCTGTTCACGACGTGGTTCAGCCGCTCGATCAGTCCCTGATCCACGAACTGGTTGAAGAACGCCATTTCTTCCGGCGCGTTTTCCATGACGTAGCGGATGATGAACTTGAGCATATCTTCGGCGAGCATCATGTCGTCCGTCAGATCGGCAAACGCGATCTCCGGCTCGATCATCCAGAATTCGGCGGCGTGGCGCGTCGGATTCGAGTTCTCGGCGCGGAAGGTCGGTCCGAAGGTGTAGATGTTCTTGAACGCCATCGCGTAGGTTTCGCCGTTGAGCTGGCCGGACACCGTCAGGTTGGCGCTCTTGCCGAAGAAATCTTCGGAGAAGTCAACTTTGCCGTCCTCGGTCTTCGGCACGTTTTCGAGATCCATCGTCGTGACGCGGAACATTTCCCCGGCGCCTTCGCAGTCGGAGGAGGTGATCAGCGGCGTATGAACGTACACGAAGCCGCGTTCCTGGAAGAATTTATGGATCGCATATGCGGCGAGCGAACGGACGCGGAAGACCGCCTGGAACAGATTCGTACGCGGACGCAGATGCGAGATCGTGCGCAGATATTCGATCGTGTGGCGCTTCTTCTGCAGCGGATAATCCGGCGTGGATGCGCCCTCGAGCGTCACGGATTCGGCGTGGATCTCGAACGGCTGCTTGGCGTCCGGCGTCTCGACGATCTTGCCTTCGACGATGAGCGCGCTGCCGACGTTGAATTTGGAGATCTCGGCGAAATTCGGAAGTTTCTCGTCATACACGATCTGGATCGGTTCAAAGAACGTGCCGTCTGCGAGCATGATGAAGCCGAACGCCTTGGAGGCGCGGATGCTTCTCACCCAGCCGCCGACCGTCACGTGATTTTTATCGAGTGTTTCCCGTTCCCGGTAAAGGGTGCGGATACTGGTAAGTTCCATAGTCGGATACCTTCGTTTCCTCAGAATTCATGGTTCGGATAATTATTCGTATTATACCACGTTTTTCGCTTCTTTACAAGAGGGCGCGGCGTTTTTTTCGATTTTGCCGCCGTGAAGAGAGAGCCGGCGCATATTTCCGACAGAAATTGAGCCGCAGCACAGTTTTTCGCAAAAAAGATATTGACTTTCCCCCGAAAAAATAGTATGATAGGGATGCACGTTTTTTGCATCTGTGCTGACACGTTCTGCCGCGCAAAGGCCGCAGGACGTCCAAAACATCGAACCGCACGCATAAAAAGATCCGGACGACAAGTCAGTATCGTTCGGGGGAGAATATCGGCACGCGGAACAACTGAATATTTGATGTTCACATCCGGCAGTTTGTACAAAACCGGGATGCTCCGCCGGGGCATCTGAGAAATCGCAGCTGCAGACGGTCTCCTCCGGGATTCCGCTTTGTAACACACTCTTTGCGGGGGCTGTGATTAGTCGAATGTGGGTCTCGCGCAGAGCTGTCATACGGCTTACGTGGTACTTTTGCCGCAAAGGGGGATGCAAAATTGAACGCTAACAGAAATATTATTGACCTCAAAAACATCACGGTCAGATTCGACGGGGAAACTGTCCTCGAAAATTTGAGTCTGTCAATCCGGGACGGAGAATTCGTCACGCTGCTCGGTGCTTCCGGCTGCGGTAAAACGACGACGCTCCGTCTGATTGCGGGCTTTCTCGAACCTGATGAAGGCGATGTTTTTTTTGACGGCAAAAACATGAAAGGCGTGCCCGCGTACAAGCGCGAGGTCAACACGATCTTTCAGCGTTACGCCCTGTTCCCGCACTACAACGTCTTCGACAACGTTGCCTACGGGCTCCGCGTCCGTCACCTGCCCGAAGCGGAGATCAAAGAGCGCGTGAACGAAATGCTCACCCTCGTCAATCTCTCCTCCTTCGCCAAGCGCAGCATCTCGAAACTCTCCGGTGGTCAGCAGCAGCGTGTCGCCATTGCCCGCGCGCTCATTCTGAAGCCGAAGGTGCTGCTCCTTGTCGAACCGCTCGCCGCGCTCGATCTGAAACTCCGCAAGGATATGCAGAACGAACTCAAGAACATTCAGAAGGCGCTCGGCATCACGTTCGTCTTCGTCACGCACGATCAGGAAGAAGCGCTCTCCATGTCCGACACCGTCGTCGTCATGAACGAGGGCAAGGTCCAGCAGATCGGTTCCCCGATCGACATCTACAACGAACCGCAGAACGCCTTCGTTGCCGATTTCATCGGTGAATCCAACATCCTCGACGGCGTGATGCGGGCTGACTACCGCGCTTCCTTCTCCGGCCGCGAATTCGAATGCCTCGACAAGGGCTTCGCGCCGAACGAACCCGTTGACGTCGTGGTTCGCCCCGAGGACGTCGATATCGTCCCCGAGGACAAGGGTATGCTGCGCGGCATCGTCACCTCCGTCACGTTCCGCGGCGTGCATTTCGAGATCATCGTGGATATCGGCGGCTTCAAGTGGATGATCCAGACGACGGATTACCACGCGGAAGGCGACACCGTCGGTCTCATCATCGAACCGGACGCCATCCATATCATGAAGAAATCGAAATACTCCGGCATGTTCGGCGACTACAGCTCGTACTCCGACGAACTCGACGAAATGAATCAGCCGTCCGACGAAGCAGAAGACGAGGAGTAACCGAACATGAAAAAACGCTCGCTGCTCCAGCGGCTGATCGGTACGCCCTACGTACTCTGGGCCGCCATCTTCATCGTCGTGCCGCTGCTCATCGTCCTGTACTACGCCTTCACGGACGCCGACGGTTCCTATACCTTTGACAATATTCTGGCGCTGGCCGATTACAAGGAGATCTTCTGGATCTCGATCAAGTACTCCTTTATCGCCACCGTCATCACGCTCGTGATCTCCTACCCGTTCGCCTATCTCATGAGCCGGAAACGCGAGAGCGTCCAGCGCATCATGATGATGCTCGTCATGCTGCCGATGTGGATGAATCTGCTGATCCGTACCTACTCCTGGATGAACATCCTCGAGAAAAACGGCATCATCAACAACCTGCTCACGGCGATCGGTCTCTCCCCGATCAAGATGATCGGTACCCCCGGCGCCGTCATCTTCGGCATGATCTACAACTACATTCCCTATATGATCCTGCCAATCTACTCCATCATGGTCAAGATCGAGCCGAGCGTGCTCGAAGCGGCGGAGGATCTCGGATCGAACGGTCTCTCGAAGCTGCGCCGCATCATCCTGCCGCTCTCGATGCCCGGCGTGGTCTCCGGCTTCACGATGGTCTTCGTCCCGTCCGTCAGCACCTTCTACATCAGCCAGAAGCTCGGCGGCAAGATCATGCTCGTCGGTGACGCCATCGAAAAGCAGATCCAGTCCCTGTACAACTACAACCTCGGTGCCGCTCTCTCTCTCGTGCTGATGGTCCTCATCGTCATCTCGATGGCGCTGATGAAGAAGTTTGCCGGAGAAGACGACGGCAACCTCTACGTATAAGGAGGGCGCCATGAAAAAATCAGTAGGCAACGTTTTCATCGGCCTGATGTACACGCTTCTGTACGCGCCGCTCCTCGTGATGGTCTTCTTCTCCTTCAACTCGGCGAAAAGCACCTCCGTTTTCAAGGGCTTCTCGCTGAAATGGTACCGGGAACTCTTCCATTCCGACAGCATCATGACGGCACTCAAGAACACCCTGCTCCTCGCCGTCACCTCGGCCGTCATCGCCACCGTCATCGGGACCGCCGCGGCCGTCTATATGTACTATATCCGCAAAAAAGCATGGAAAGCCACGCTGAACGTCGTCACGGATCTCCCGATGATGAACCCCGATATCGTGACCGGCGTTTCCCTGATGCTTCTGTTCGTCTTCGTCGGACAGATCCTCAAATTATCGAACTCTTTAAGCTTTGCGACGCTTTTAATCGCGCATATCACGTTCAATCTGCCTTACGTCATCCTCAACGTCCTCCCGAAGCTCAATCAGACGGATCCGCATCTCGCCGAAGCTGCCGAAGACCTCGGCAGTACGCCCATTGAAGCCTTCTTCAAGGTCACGCTCCCCGCGATCATGCCGGGCGTGCTCTCCGGGCTGCTCATGTCCTTCACGCTCTCCATCGACGACTTCGTCATCAGTTACTACACGACGGGGTCCGACTTCCAGACGCTCCCGCTCATGATCTTCTCGATGACGAAGAAGACCGTCAAGCCGGATATGTACGCGCTCTCCTCGCTCATCTTCATCACCGTTCTCGTTCTCTTGCTGATCGTCAATATCGGTCAGCTCAAGGGCGACAAAAAGAACAAACCCAATTCGTAATTTCCAAATCTATCATTATCAATCAGGAGAAATCAATGAAAAAACTCGCCTGCGTTCTTCTCGCACTCGTTCTCGCTTCCCTCGCGCTCGTTTCCTGCGGCAGTCAGAATGACACCCTCGAGGACGAGCCCCGCGCCGCATTCACCCGCGACCTCGAAGGCACCACGCTCAACGTCTTCAACTGGGGCGTGAACATCTCCGACGGCAGCGAAGGCTCCTTCAACATCAACAAGGCCTTCGAAAAGCTGACCGGCATCAAAGTCAACTACATGACCTACGAATCCAACGAAGCCCTCTACGCGAAACTCAAGTCCGGCGCCGTTTCCTACGACGTGATCATCCCGTCCGACTACATGATCGAGCGCATGATCAGCGAAGACATGATCCAGCCGCTCGACTACACGAAGATCACGAACTTCGATCTGATCGACGATCAGTACAAGAACCTCTTCTACGATCCGTCGAACGAATACACCGTACCCTACACGGTCGGTCTCGTCGGCCTCATTTACAATTCCACGATGGTGGAAGAAGCCCCGGACAGCTGGTCTGCCATGTGGGATGAACGCTACGCCGACAACATCCTCACCTTCAACAACCCGCGCGACGCGTTCGCCATCGCCCAGTTCCTGCTCGGCAGCGACATCAACTCCACCGACAAGGCAACCTGGGAAGCAGCCGCCGAAAAACTGAAGGAACAGAACAAAGTCCTCCAGGGCCGCGTCATGGATGAAGTCTTCAACAAGATGGAAGCCGGCAACGCCATCCTCGCTCCGTACTATGCAGGCGATTTCCTGACGATGCAGGAGAACAACCCGGATCTCCAGATGGTCTACCCGAAGGAAGGCACGAACATCTTCGTTGATGCGATCTGCGTCCCGAAGAACGCGCAGAACTACGACGCCGCCATGATGTACATCAACTTCCTGCTTGAACCGGAAGTCGCGCTCGCCAACGCCGAATACATCTGCTACGCCTCCCCGAACACCGCCGTCGTCAACAATCCCGACTATTACTTCTACGGCAACGAATACCTCTATCCGGATCCGGAAACGCTCCCGCTGACCGAGTACTTCCACGATATCGACCCCGAGATCCGCTCCTATTACGAAAAACTGTGGGAAGAGATCCTGCTCGCCGACTGACGACGGATCCCCAAACCGATTCAATCGAACAAAACACCCGCCGAAAAGGATCGCTCCTCTCCGGCGGGTCTTTTTATTCGGTTTGACCGGCTTACGGCGTGTGCCATTCCACGAGCACCGCTTCCTCCGGCTTGAAATAATCGTCCGTCGAGCTGCTGAAGCCGGCGGCTTTCCACGCCCGCTCAAAGCTGATGTCGGCGATATTGCTGAGGTACACGAAGGTCGTGTCGGACGCGGCGTTCGGCATACGCCCGGTCAGCGTCAGGCGATACTGATAATGCACGCCGCCCGACTCAAACGTACCGTCGTCCAGTTCCGTGTACGGGACGGAGATCGCCGCGGGATCGTCGGTATGACTGTCCACGGTTTCCCGGCCGCATCCCGTCAGCGCCGCCAAAAGCAGCAGCACCGCGATCACGGCCGTCCATCGTCTTATTTTCATGTAAATTTCTCCTGAATCAGAGTTTCCTGTTCTTCTCGAACGAGCGCACGACCGCCTGCATGACCGCATAGCGGAAACCGTTCTCCTCGAGCGCCTCGATCCCTTCGATCGTCGTACCGGCGGGGCTCGTGACCTCGTCCTTCACGACAGCCGGATGCTTGCCGCTTTCCGCGAGCAGCTTCGACGTGCCGTAGAGCGTCTGGATCGCGTATTCAAGCGCCTTCTTGCGCGGAACGCCGCATTTGACCGCACCGTCGGCCAGCGCTTCCGCAAAGAGGCAGACGTACGCCGGACCGCAGCCGGATACGGACGCGCCCGCGTCGATCAGCGCTTCCGGCAGCCAGTCAAGGCGACCGGCCTCTTTCATGAAGGATTCAAATTCCGCCTTGTTTTCCTCCGATACGCCGACGCTGTCGCATAAAATCATCGCCGCGCCGACGGACGCCGCCACGTTCGGCATGATGCGGATGACCGGGATATCGTATCCGGCCAAATTGCGCACCGTTTCCATCGTGCGTCCGGCCATCATCGTGACGAGGATCGGCGGATCGTTTCGCCGTGCCTCAAGCACCGGGCGGATCTCTTCAAATAATCCGGCAGCCGCCTGCGGTTTCACGCCGATGACGAGATATTCAGCCGCCTTCGCCGCATCCACAGCCGATCCGGCCGTACAGCCGAGAGCCGCCGTCAGCGCCTCAACGCGCGCCGTGTTCTGATCGGCCAGGAAAATATCCTCGCCCCGGAGAGTCTTCGCCGCGGCCTCGAGCAGCGCACCACCCATGTTGCCGACGCCGATCCATGCAGTTTTTTTCATGGTTCTGTCCTTTCTTTTATCAGCGGATCTGTCCGTTTCCGCGGATGACGTATTTGTAGGTGCAGAGTTCCGAAAGCCCCATCGGCCCTCTCGCGTGGAGCCGCCCGGTGGAGATGCCCATTTCACAGCCGAGGCCGAATTCGCCGCCGTCCGTGAACCTTGTGCTGACGTTGTGATAGACCCCCGCCGAATCCACGCTCGCGAGGAATTCTTCCGCCGCCGCTCCGTCCTCGGTCACGATACATTCGCTGTGTCT
>JAZUKT010000010.1:0-9872 GCA_045643445.1 Eubacteriales bacterium | reverse complement strand
ACTTGTTGTGCTGATTGGCGACAGAAATAAGAAGTGTAAGTTATTGAAATAATGATACATACTAAGTCCCCGGCAAAGTTAAAGGAGGCAATACGTTATGTCCATATTCAAATGTAAAATGTGCGGCGGCACGATCGAATTTGAGCAGGGCGCGACTGTCGGAGTGTGCGATTCCTGCGGAACGAAGCAGACCCTGCCAAAGATTGGCGATGAATCGTCGGCTAATCTTTTCAACCGGGCAAACAACCTTCGTCTGAAGTGCGATTTCGATAAGGCGGCGGCCATCTACGAAAAAATCGTGGAAAATGATGACAGCGAGACCGAAGCTCATTGGGGACTCGTCCTCTGCAAATACGGCATTGAATACGTCGTGGATCCGGCTTCGGGCAAGCGCGTCCCCACCTGTCACCGTACCATGTTCGACGCGGTGACGAAAGACCCCGATTATCTTGCCGCGGTTGACTATTCCGATCCGGCTCAGCAGGAGATTTATGAGTCAGAGGCACATGCCATTGACCGCATCCAGAAAGGAATCCTTGCAATCGTACGGGAGGAAAAGCCTTTCGATGTCTTCCTTTGCTATAAAGAAACCGATACGGCGGGAAAGCGTACGCTCGACAGCACGATCGCAAACGATATTTATCATCAGCTGACCCAGGAAGGCTATAAGGTCTTTTACGCCCCCATTACGCTGGAGGACAAGCTCGGTCAGGATTATGAGCCGTACATATTCGCCGCACTCAATTCCGCGAAAGTGATGCTTGTTATCGGCACGAAGCCTGAATACTTCGAAGCAGTGTGGGTGAAAAACGAGTGGTCCCGTTACCTGAAACTGATGAAGGATCATCCGGAAAAGCTGCTGATCCCCTGTTACCGCGATATGGACGCCTATGAACTCCCCGACGAGTTTGCACATATGCAGGCGCAGGATATGTCAAAAATCGGCTTTATCAATGATATAACCCGCGGAATCGGAAAGGTAATCGGGAATCAAACACAAAATACTGCAGCGCCGCGTTCTGTTGCCGCTGAAACAAGACAAACCTCCGCAACAACGGAAAGCTTAATGAAACGGGCATACCTGTTTTTAAGAGATAAGGATTGGAGCAACACCGAGAGCTATTGCAACCGAATTCTGGACATAGATCCTGAGTGTTCTGACGCATATCTGGCATTGGTTCTTGCTGAAAACCGTATTTCAAATAAAGAAAACCTGCCGCAGCTTGTAGCCGATCTGTCCAAAAACTCTGATTTCCAGAAGGCATTAGAATTTGCTTCGGGTGAGCAATTGTCCTGGCTTCAGGATTGCGAGCAGTCCTGCCGGAGTCTGTGTCAAAAGAAGGGCACGATCGAAAAGCTACAAGCCGAACGTTCTCAGGTATCACAGACCATCTATTATTTAAAAAATGAATTAGGGCAAGCGTTGTATGATGCAAATACAAGCGTGTTGCCTAAAAACAAAAAAGCTTTATTGGGAGTGTGTCTAGGTATCTGTGCGTTTTTCTGGATAATACTATTGCTTGCAAATCAAGATACCACGATCTACGCAATAAACTTGATTATTTTCGCCATTCCGATTGCGATTTTCGGGACAATTGCTGTCAATACAAAAGACGAAGTACAACAACGTCCGAAAAGAACGGCTCTTAATTTTATTTTGAATTTTTTGTCGGTCGGAATATTCGGTATAGTCGTTGCTATTTCCCTTCTTAAAAACAACCATAAAGACGAAGCCCGAAAAGAATCTCAAATCGTCCAAATTTCAGAGGAATATCAGGAAAAAATCGATGCAGCAAATGCGAAACTCCAGGAAATCGATGCTGCATTGAGTCAGTATGAGAAATAAGCGCCTCTGCGCGCATATTTGAAAAACAATCTGGAATAATTTGTGAAGCAGTTCTATTATTTGAGCCATGATTTTGATGAAATCCGTTTGACATAGGAGAGACAGTATGTCTATATTCAAATGTAAAATGTGCGGCGGCACGATCGAATTTGAGCAGGGCGCGACTGTCGGAGTGTGCGATTCCTGCGGAACGAAGCAGACCCTGCCGCGTCTTGACGACGATAAAAAAGCAAATCTTTATGACAGAGCCAACCATTTCCGCCGGAACAATGATTTCGACAAGGCAATGTCGATTTACGAGCAGATTCTGAACGAGGACAACACCGACGCGGAAGCGTACTGGTCACTCGTTCTCTGCCGTTATGGTATCGAATACGTGGAGGACCCCACCTCGCACAAGCGTATTCCCACCGTCAACCGTGCGCAGTTCACCTCGATTTTTGCGGACGAGGACTACAAATCTGCCCTGCAATACGCAGACGGCTATCAGAAAACCATCTACGAGGATGAAGCCAAAGCCATCGACGAGATTCAAAAAGGTATTCTCGCAATTTCGCAAAAAGAAGAGCCGTTCGATGTGTTCATCTGCTACAAGGAAACCGATAATAACGGCAGAAGAACGCAGGACAGCGTCCTTGCCAACGACCTTTATCATCAGCTGACGCAGGAGGGCTTCAAGGTCTTCTTCTCCCGTATCACACTCGAAGACAAGCTCGGCACGGCATACGAGCCCTACATATTCGCTGCGCTGAACTCCTCCAAAGTAATGGTCGTGCTCGGCACAAAGCCGGAGTATTTCAACGCTGTATGGGTAAAGAATGAGTGGAGTCGGTATCTTGCCCTCATCAAGAACGGCGCGAAGAAAATGCTTATTCCCGCATACCGTGATATGGACCCCTATGACCTGCCCGAAGAATTTTCACACCTGCAGGCGCAGGATATGTCCAAACTCGGCTTTATGCAGGATCTGATCCGTGGTATCAAAAAAATCATCGAACCCGATACACCGAAGCAGACGGTTAAAGAAACTGTGGTTGTAAGTACCACTAACGCATCAACTGCACCGCTCCTTGAAAGAGTCTTCCTCTTCCTTGAAGACGGCAAATGGCAGGATGCGAACATTTACTGCGAAAAGGTGCTGGATATTGACCCGAAGAACGCCGAAGCCTATCTCGGTAAGTTGATGGCGGAATTGCAGGTAAGAAACCGCAAACAGTTAGCCGACTGCGCCGAGCCCTTTGATGACAGAGACAATTACAGCAAAGTTCTTCGTTTCGGTGACGAGACGCTTGAAACGGAAATGCGAGGGTATATCAAACACATCAACGACCGCAACGAGAACGAACGGCTTACAGACATCTATAATGATGCCGTTAGCGCTATGAATGCGGCAAATACGGAAGAGGCTTTCAAAGCCGCTGCCGGCACGTTTGCCACAATTTCGGGCTTTGAGGATGCCGACGCCCTCGCCGAGAAGTGCCTTGATAAAGCAGAGGTTTGCCGTAAGGATGCAATATACGCTTCTGCAAAGTCACACATGACCGGGGAAAAGGTCGCCGCATATGAAACCGCGATCAAGAAGTTTGAGACGATACCCGGTTGGAAAGATACCGACGTTCAAATTTACGCTTGCCAAAAGAAAATTGAGGAAATCAAAGCAAAGGAAGAAGCAGATCGTCTGGAAGCAGAACGTAAAGCCGAGGAGCGCCGGATCGCAGCTGAAAAAGCGGCGAAAAAGCGTAAAAAGGCATTTGCCATAGGTACGCCTATTGTTGCGGCGTGCATAGCATTTGTAATTGTTCTGACAACGGTTATTATTCCAAACAGCAAGTATAATGCCGCCGTTTCCTTGATGAACGACGGAAAATATGAAGAAGCAATTTCCGCCTTTGAAGCGATGGATGGGTATAAAGACAGCACAGACAAAATAACCGCTTGTAAAACGGCATTGAAAGACATTGATTACAACGCCGCCGTCTCCTTGCTCAATAATGGAAAAATCATAGATGCTTATGAAAGCCTCATTGCACTGAACGGATATAAAGACAGTGCCGCAAAGGCAAGTGAAATTTTCGGTCAGTACAAAATTGAGAAAAAATGTGAGAAATTGAAAATCGCCGAAGTTGGAGATATCGTATATTTCGGCGCATACGAACAAGATAACAACACTTCAAATGGAAAAGAAGACGTTGAGTGGATTGTCCTTGCAAAAGAAAACGAAAAAGTCCTTGTTATCAGCAAATACGCGCTCGACTGTCAAAAGTACAATTCTACTGATACGGATGTGACTTGGGAAAAGTGTAGTTTGCGCACATGGATGAACGGAACTTTCCTGAATAATGCGTTTTCTGCTGAAGAGCAAGCAAAAATAGCAACGATGAGCGTCAGTGCAGATAATAATCCCAAATACAGCACGAATCCCGGCAATGCAACAACGGACAAAGTGTTCTTGCTCAGCATCACAGAAGCGGAAAAGTATTTTACGACTGACGAATCACGCAGGTGCGCCCCGACCGCTTTCGCAAAGGCACAAGGTGCAGATACAAACAATAGATATTATAAAACAGCAAGTGGCGAAGCCACGTGCGTGTGGTGGCTCCGTTCGCCCGGCCTTCTTCAGGATCGCGCCGCCAGTGTCAACACTGTCGGCTCGGTCTATTACATTGGTGGCCTTGTCCACGATGCTTATCGCTGCGTTCGTCCCGCTTTGTGGATCAACATCGGCGAGTGAAGATAAGATACCAACACATTATCTCCCCCACAACAAAATCAAGCCTTGGAATAATACCGTTCCAAGGCTTTTTATATACCGAAAACCACACGTTATATACGTGATCCCAAAGAAATCACATAAAAGAGACTGACAAAGATACTCCTTTGCCGCCATGAGGAACATCAAAAGCAATCGAAAAGCCGGCACACAATCAGGCACAACGCAGGAGCACCACAATCAAGCTTTACTTGGTTGTGGTGCTCCTATATTAATACTCAGATTATAAATATCCCTGTTTTCCACCGCCGTCAGCCGGTTCATCCGTTTATCCTGATGCGGATATCCCCCGTATCCGTGGTGATTCTGCACGCGCCGCCGGAGGTCGTTTCGGGCACGTCAACGTCGCCGGTGTCGCTGTGCGCGATAAAGATTTTTTCGGACAGAAGAGAACCCGCAACGCTGCCGGTGTCGGTGTCGATCTCGAGTTCACCGGCGTCACATCCGTCAAAGCGCACGTCGCCCGTGTCGCGTTCGATCGTGATCTTCTCCGCGGCCGTGACGTTCTTCATCGTGATGTCCCCGGTACTGCCGTCGGAGCTGACGCTGCCGCAGGAAACATCGGTCAGTCTCACGTCGCCCGTGCTGACCCGAACGCCCACGTTGCCCTCGCAGGAAACGCCCCGAACGTCCACGTACCCGGTCGTCACCGTCAGGTCGATCTCACCCGCGGACAGATCCCGCAGACGGATATCGCCCGTGCTGGTCATGATGCGCATCAGCCCCGCGACAGAGGCGAAGCCGGTAACGTGACCCGTGCTGAGGCTCAGATCCATGCTGCCGAAGGTGAAGTCCTGCGGGAGTATGATATCCCCGGTGCTCTCCCGGATAACGAGCGCGCCGTATTCGGTTTCGGGCAGATACACCGTCACGGCGGGCGACGCGAAGCTGAAGCTGATCCGCTCATACCACGCTCTGTCATCCGTGACGCTGACAGTCAGCGTGCCGTTCTGAACCTGCACGGTATGTTTCGCGTTTTCCTCTTCACGGCAGACCACCCGGCACGTGTCGTCGTCGGAAACGGCAAAGGAAATATCCGCAGTTTCCGTATTGACGAGTATGTCGCGGAATGCTTCGCGTATCTCATAGGTGTTCGTTTCAAAGTGATCGGTACTCAGCCGGGAAAAATCCCACCGGTTCACCGTCATGACGGCTGCGAACAGGATCGCCCCGATCGCCACGAGAGCCGCCGCCGCGATCAGCCAGCCTTTTGCACTTTTGCTCATTGTGTGTCCTCCTTCTTGATAAAGCAGTTTTTCAGCCAAACCGCAAGTTTCTTTGTCAGACTCAAAATCCCCTTTGTTGCCGCTTTGCATCCGAAGAACGCGAACACGGCAAGTCCCGCGCAGACGATCCCGGCGCCGATCACGGCAAGTCCCGTAAGAGCGTTGCCGCTGACGGCGAAATACACGCCCGCCGCGATGCCCGCCAGCCCGCAGGCCGCCAGAGAGACGAACGCCGCCCACAGCGCAACGATCACGGACCACAGCACGACGTAAAGCGAGAAAATGACGGCCAATGCGGCGATCAGCAGAGACAGCCAGATCGGAGAGCCGAGCACGAGCAGCACGATTTCCCATGCCCGCAGTTTTTTCTTCGGCGTTATCTTTTCTTTGACGAGCTTCCCGAGCGGAATATCCGCAATGATCTGCGCCACAAGCCCGTCAACGTCGCCGATCTCACTGACCGCCGTCTCTTCCGGGATGCCGTCTTCCATCCGGTCGTCGATCATTTCGCCGTAATACGTCAGGCGTTCGTCAATGTCGTCTTTCGGCAGGCCGGAGAGCCCTTTGCGTAACTGCGCAAGAAACGCTTGCTTATTCATTACCGTCATCCTCCTTCGTTACAAACCGATAGATCGACAGGATCTCCTGCCAGTCGCTTCGGAATTCCTCAATGCGTTTCAGACCTTCGTCCGTGATATGGTAGTATTTCCGAAGTCTGCCGTCGTGCTCCGCCGTGCGGACGGTCAGCATCTCGGCCGTTTCAAGCCGCTTCAATATGGTGTATAACGTCGATTCCGACAGCTCAATGTATGGCTTCATGTCCTTGATGATCTTGTAGCCGTATGAATCTTCGCTCCTGATCGCCGCCAGTACGCATACGTCCAGAAGCCCCCGTTTCAGTTGAATGTCCATACCATACCTCCTCTCGTGTAATACATCATATCACGAAGTATTGCGCTTGTCAAGTGGGTTTTGCAAAAATTTTTATAAAGGGTGACGTGGAGTACGCGGCCTTTTGGAAAAGGCCTGGCGAAAACTTTTATGGTGGGGTGGAAAAAGTTGCGCTCGTCCAACTCCCGAAATAAAGGCGTTTCAGAGCCTCAGAAGAGCGTTAACGCGGTTTTCAGCGACCGCCGAGACCCTGAAAACCCCCGCCGTGGAGTCAATCGTGGATATAGGTATAAAATCCAAGCAATTCATTCGCCGGTGAGAATACCAAACGCCTTTGCCCGCGGCAGCATAATGAAAAACTTTGCTCTGCACTCGTTTGACTAACTAACGATTTCGCCCAAGACCCCTGACCTGTCCTCTTGTCCCCATTTCCGCCGGCAGGCGGCAGGAAGGGGGATTTTCAAGGGGGAAACCATGTCGGCCACGACGGTTTACCCCTTGAACGGCGGGTGTTGGTAAGAGTCCTCGCCGCGGGGGACTCTTACGAAAAAATAAAATCAGAGAAGCCCGCTGGCTTCTCTACCAAATGCTCCCAAAAGGATAAAAATCCGCCCGGGCTCCGGGTCTTGCATATCCGCGGCGGATGTGCTATACTATGGTCAACCATAGTATCTCTCCCCCGCCGCACTATATTTTTTTCGGAGGCACATCATGTCTGAGAAATTCGCCCTCACGAGCGCCGACTTTGACGCCCGATTCTGCCGATTCACCAAACCCGAAGAAATCCCGCTGACCTACAAGATCGGCGATACCGCCTATTCCGGCATTCCCGCCGCGTTCAATCCGGCCGTAACGACCGCGATCAGCGAACGCTCCGACCGCATCATCACGACGACGATCAAGGGCACCTCGCCCGAGGGACTGACGATCCGCGTCGAATACGAAGAATACAAGGACTACCCCGTCACCGAATGGCTCGCCTTCTTCTCAAATGAAGGTTCCGCCGATACGCCCGCCCTCTCCGACGTCCGCTTTGAGGCGACGATCCTCAACCGCACGGCCGGTCAGGGCAAGCCGATCCTTTACCACTCCGACGGCGAAGGCCACGGCGAAAACGGCTTCAATCACTTCGTCACGAAGCTCGATCACCCCGTCTCCCTTGAACCGGAAGGCGGTCTCTCCTGCTTCGGCGCGTTCCCCTATATGCGCGTGATCTGCGGCGGCGCTGCCGAGACTCCGACTGCCGACGATCTCGCCGTCAATATCGCCGTCGGCTGGCCGGGACACTGGATCGCCCAATTTGAGCCCTACAACGGCGGCGTGCAGTTCAAAGCCGGTCTCGCCCGCCTCAACGCCGCGCTGCATCCCGGAGAAACGCTCCGCTCGCCGCGCATGACGTACATGACCACCGTCGGCGACGAAACGAAATCCCGCAACGCATGGCGCCGCTGGTACATCGCCCACATCCTCCCGAAGGATCACGGCGAACGCCTCAAGCCGATGCTTGCCGCGCACGTTTTCTGCGCGAACGGCAAGGCGGAATTCACGGGCGCGGACGAAGGCAATATGTGCGGCGGCTTCATGGATTACGTCAGAGAGGGTATGACGCCGGATATCTGGTGGCTCGACGCGGGCTGGTATGCGTGCGATTCCTGGTGGCGCGTCGGCTCGTGGGAAGTTGACCGCGAACGCTTCCCGAACACACTCGCGCCGCTCGGCAAACTCTGCGAAAAATACGGCTCCAAGCTCCTGCTCTGGTTCGAGCCGGAACGCGCGTTTGAGGGCTCCATCCTCGATAAGGAACAGCCCGAACGCCTCACCGTCTGGTACAATGAGGACGGCACGGAGCATTCCGGCAACCGCCTCTTCTACCTCGGCGATCCCGACAACCTCAAATGGATGACCGACCACGTGGACGCGATCATCAAGGAAAGCCACGTCGGCATTTACCGGCAGGACTGCAATTTCAGTCCCGAGCCGTACTGGCAGATCCTCGAAAAAGATGACGAAGCCCGCGTCGGCGTACCCGAAAACCTGCACGTACAGGGCTATCTCGCCTACTGGGACGCGCTCGTCGAACGCAATCCGGGGCTCCTGATCGACTCCTGCGCGGGCGGCGGCAAGCGGAACGACCTCGAAACGATGCGCCGCGCCTTCCCGCTGCACTACACCGACTGGGGTTACGGCAATCACCCGCTCAAGCAGCGCCAGCACAACCTGCTCTTCTCGTGGATCCCGTACTTCCGCGCGCACAATCAGAGCTGGGACGACGGCCACGGCAATTACGTGAAACCGAATGCGTACGGCATCAAGTATCACCCGGACGAATTCGCGTATCACTGCGCGATGACGCCCGCCATCACGGCCATGACCGAGCATGACGCCGTCAAGGAAGAATTCGACGTCTGCCGGAAGATGAATCCGATCTGGCGCGAGGCCGCGGAGCTCATGATCTCCGGCGACTACTACCCGCTGACGAGCTGCGACAACGATTCCTCGCTCTGGTACGCCATGCAGTTCTACGACGACAAGACGGGCAAGGGCTTTATCCAGATGCTCCGCAATATCCGCTGCGCGAACGACACGATGACCGTCTATCCCTTCGCGGAAGAGGGCGCAACCTACACGTTCACCAACCGCGAAACGGGCGAATCCTTCACGAAAACGGCCGCCGAACTCGAAGCGGGCTTTACCGTCACGCTCCCCGAGCGCACCGGCGCAATCTACTTCATGCAGAAGGAGTGACGAGGGGTACGAGGAGGACGCGGCTTCTTGAAAGAAGCCTGGCAAGAACTTCTGAATGGAATAGGCCAGACAAAGTAAATACAAAAGCGTTAGGACTGAACAAACAATTGTTCGGTGTCCTAACGCTTTTTATTCTATTGCGGGTGTTCTCACCGGCGGATGAATTGCAGAGATTTACTACCTATATCCACGCTGCACCCTATGGCGTGGGTTTTCAGGGTCTCGGCGGCCCCTGAAAACCGCGTTAACGATTTTCTGAGGCTCTGAAACGCCTTTATTTCGGGAGTTGGACATTATCTATCCTATACCCATCCATTCAGAAGTTTTCGCCAGGCCTTTTTCAAAAGGCCGCGTACCCCTCGTACTCCTGCTCTATGATTCTTCCGTCAGGCAT
>JAZUKT010000009.1:0-1924 GCA_045643445.1 Eubacteriales bacterium | reverse complement strand
CTTGATGTACCCGGCGTGCGTCAGCGTGATGACCGTATTATGCCGCTCGATCAGGTCTTCGTAACGGATCTCGTTCTCCGCCTGTTCGATGCCGGTGCGCCGCTCGTCCGCGTATTTCTGCTTGATCTCGAGCAGTTCTTCTTTGATGATCTCTTTCACTTTGCCTTCGTCGGCGAGGATGGCGCGGAATTCTTCGATCGTCGCATACAGTTCGGCGAGCCGTGCCTCGATCTTCTTCCGTTCCATGCCGGAGAGGCGGCCGAGCGTCATCTGCACGATGGCCTGCGTCTGCTCGTCCGACAGATCGAACCGCGCCTTGAGGTTTTCCTTCGCCGTCGGCGTGTCTTCCGAGTTGCGGATGATCGTGATGACCTCGTCGATGTTGTCCGTGGCGATCTTGTAGCCCTCGTTGATGTGGGCTTCGTGCAGCGCCTTTTCGAGATCGAAGCGGACGCGGTTCGTGATGACCGATTCCTGATGGCTCACATACACGCCGAGCGCCTGGCGGAGCGTCAGGATCTTCGGTTCGTTATTGACGAGCGCGAGCATGATCACGGAGCAGGTGGATTCAAGCTCGGTGTATTTATAGAAGTGGTTCAGGATGATCTGACCGTTCACGTCCTTGCGGTACTCGATGACGATCCGCATCCCGTCGCGGCCGGATTCGTCGCGGATGTCGGTGACGCCCTCGACGCGCTTATCCTTGACCTGATCCGCCATCGTTTTGATGAGGTCGGATTTGTTCACCATGTACGGGATTTCCGAGATGATGATGCGGTGCTGCTCCTCCTCGATCTCGGCTTTGGCGCGCACCATGATGCGTCCTCTGCCGGTGGAGTAGGCTTCGTAGATGCCGTCGGTGCCGTAGACGGTGGCGCCGGTCGGGAAGTCGGGGCCCTTGATGAACTGCATCAGCTCGGCGACGCCCGCGTCCGGGTGATCCATGAAGTAGATGGTACCGTCGACGACTTCGCCGAGGTTATGCGGGGGAATATTCGTCGCCATACCGACGGCGATGCCGATCGCGCCGTTGACGAGCAGATTCGGGAATCTGGACGGCAGGACGGAGGGCTCGCGCCGCGTATTATCGAAGTTGATGTCCCATTTGATGGTTTCTTTTTCGATGTCGCGGAGCAGTTCGCCGGAGATTTTCGAGAGGCGCGCTTCCGTATAACGGTAGGCTGCCGGCGGGTCTCCGTCCACGGAACCGAAGTTGCCGTGACCGTCCACGAGCGTATACCGGTAGGAGAACGGCTGCGCCATACGGACCATGGTGCCGTAGACGGAGCTGTCGCCGTGCGGATGATACCGGCCGAGGACGTTACCGACCGTCGTCGCCGATTTACGGAACGCCTTATCGTAGGTGAGGTTATCCTCCCACATAGCGTAGAGCACGCGGCGCTGACCGGGTTTCATGCCGTCTCTTGCATCGGGGAGTGCGCGGCTGACGATGACGGACATGGAGTATTCGATGAACGATTTTTTGACGTTCGCCTCCATATTGACCGGCAAAATCTTCTGTTCCGGGTATTCGATATTGTATTCTTTCTGTTTTCCCATAGTATGACACGTTTTCCTTTATTTATTTCGTTCTTTTTGGGATTTATGGTAGAGAAGTCTGCGGACTTCTCCGGATTTTTATTTTTTTGTCCTCCGCGGACGGCGCACAAGAGGTGCGGGGCTCTTCTTTCTTTGGGGAATTCGGTAGAAAAGCCTGCGGGCTTTTCAAATTGATTTTCTGTCCTCCGCGGACGGCGCACAAGAGGTGTTCGCGCGACACCTCTTGTGAATCACCCGCGCCAAAGAGGAACCGTCGCACGGCGACATGGTTCCCCTTTGGAATCCTCTCCTGCCGGCTGCCGCCGGAAATGAGGTTTGGGTGAATAGGTCGGGAGTCTTGGGCGAGGTCGTTAGTTAGTAAAAC
>JAZUKT010000008.1:0-6138 GCA_045643445.1 Eubacteriales bacterium | reverse complement strand
ACGGGTGACGCCGGATATAATATGGCCGAGGATGCGGCGGAAGAGGGACTCTTCACGGTGGAAGCCGGACACTTCCATTCGGAAAATCAGGTTTGCCGCGTGCTCGCCGAAACCATTCAAAAAATCTGCAATATCGACGCGGACTGCTTCGACTCCTGCGCCTATCGGGTGATCTGACATGAAAAAGAAAGTATTAACGGACTACGAGAAAAAAGCGAAATTTATGGTGCTGATCTGCTGGCTCGCCTATGCGACCGTGTACGTCGGCAAAAAGAACTTCAACCAGTGCCAGCCGCAGATGATCGCGGACGGCCTTTCCGAAACGTGGTGCGGTGCGATCGGCGCCTGCTTCCTCGCCTGCTATGCGGCCGGACAGTTCATCAACGGCTGGATCGGTGAAAAGCTCCATCCGAAGAACATGATCTGCGGCGGTCTGATCCTTGCCGGTTTCTTCAATATCCTCATGGGCTTCACGTCCGTCTCCTCTCCGCTGCTGATCGCCATCGTCTGGGGTGCGTGCGGTTTCGCCTGCTCCATGCTCTGGGCGCCTATTCTCCGTGCCGTCTCCATCTGGACGCCGGCCAGTATTGCGGCGGATGCGGCGGCAAGTCTCTCTCTTACGATCCCGGTCGGTACCATTACCACTTACATCGTCTGCACCGTGGCGTTCTGGCTTTCCGGCTGGCGTGCTGCGTTCATCGCCTGCGGCCTGATCCTCGTGATCGGCTCGATCGTTTACTATTTTGCCTTCGGAAAACTGAAGGATCACATGGTTCTGCCCGATCAGGTGGATGAATCGACCGAAAACGCCGAACAGCCTGTCATGGCGAAGACCCCGATCAACAAGACGGCGGCCGTTTTCTGCTTCGGTATGCTGTTCACGGCGTTTGCCATTGTCTTCAACGGGATGCTGAAGGATGGCCTCGATCAGTGGGTCCCGACGCTCCTCGGCAGCAACTTCATCAGCAACGACAAGATCGTCCCGATCATCACGACGATTTTGCCGATCTTCAACATTTTCGGCGTGTATATCTGCAAATTCTTCTTCCTTAAGTTCCATATGACGGAGCTCGGCACGACCGCTCTCATGTTTGCGTTCAGTACGGTCGCCATGGCGCTCGTCGCCGTTATGATGGTGATCGGATTCAAGGGGATCGCCGCCGCCATTATCGTGACGCTGCTGCTTGCCTGTTCGAGCGCATCCATGCTCGGCGCGAATACGATGATCCTCAACTACATCCCGCTGCACTACGGCAAGATCGGCCGCGCATCCTTCCTGACCGGTATGCTCAACTGCTTCTCCTATGCGGCAGCGGCAGGTTCTTCCGTTTTGACCGGCGCAGTCGTCGAATCCAACGAAACGAACTGGCTCCCGGTCATCCTGCTCTTCTTCGGCGCGGCGGCTGCGGGCGCGGTCTTCTGCTTCGTCGGACGCAAGATCATGGACAGAAAACTGAAGGAACTCGACAATCTCGAATAAACCGAACCGACCTCATATAGCGGCGTGGAATCTTCTCCATGCCGTTTTTATTTGCGCCGAATTCACAGAATCCTGTTGACCTCGGCGGCGATTTGTACTATAATAAATAAGATAAACTAGGCGTATTATGAAATGACAGGAGGGCATATGGTCGAGATTACCGGGGTACTCCCCCATTCCAGAGCGGCGCGTGCCGGTGTGGCAGTCGGCGACGTCCTTCTGTCGATCAACGGCTACCCGATCCGGGACGTGCTTGACTATCGGTTCCGGCTGGCGGAGGAGACAGTCGTGCTGTCACTCCACCGCGGCGCGGAACTGATCGACGTGAAGATCCGCAAGGACGAATACGACGACATCGGGCTCGAATTCGGCACGCCGCTGATGGACAAAAAGCACTGCTGCGAAAACAAGTGCATTTTCTGCTTCATTGACCAGAATCCGCGCGGGATGCGGAAGACGATCTACTTCAAGGATGACGACAGCCGCCTTTCGTTCCTGCACGGGAATTATATCACGCTCACGAATCTGCACGACGAGGACATCGACCGTATCATCGAGATGCACATATCCCCGGTGAACGTGTCGATCCACACGACGAATCCCGAACTGCGGATCGAGATGATGAAAAACGCGCGCGCGGGCGAAACGCTCGGCTATCTGAAACGGCTCGCCGACGCGGGGATCACGCTGCGGGGACAGATCGTGCTGTGCCGCGGGATCAACGACGGAGACGAACTCGAGCGCAGTATGCGGGATCTCTCAGCGCTCTATCCGCAGATGGACAGCGTATCGGTCGTACCGGCCGGACTGACCGGGTATCGGGAGAAACTTTATCCGCTGACGCCGTTTGACGCCGACGAATGCGCGGCCGTGATCCGGCAGATCGAGCGGTTCAATCAGACCTTCGGCGAGACGCATACGGACGACGAGGGCAATCCGGCGCGGATGTTCTTTGCGTCCGACGAATTCTACGTCAAGAGCGGCACACCGCTGCCGGACGGCGATTTCTACGGCGACTATACGCAGATCGAGAACGGCGTCGGGATGCTGACCTCGTTCCGGGAGGAGGCGGAGTCCTTCATCCGGCTGCTCGACGAGGCGGACTGCCCCGCACCGCGTACCGTGTCCGTTGCGACCGGCGAGGCCTCGGCTGCGCTGATCCGATCGGTGGCGGATGCCCTCATGAAACGGTGCCCGAACCTTACGGTGAACGTCTATCCGGTCAAAAACCGCTTCTTCGGCGGCGAAGTGACCGTCACCGGGCTGCTCACCGGCCGGGATCTGGCGGAAGCGCTGGCGGACAAACCGCTCGGCGACGTGCTCTGCCTCTCCCGTACCACGCTGCGCGCCGAAGGAGACCTGTTCCTCTGCGGCATGACGCCGGACGAACTGAGCGAGCGTCTTTCCGTGCCGATCGTTTTCTGCGAGAACGATGGCGCCGCCTTTGCCGAAGCGCTGCTCGGTGAGAACAAATAAACAAAAACAACCCGAAACGGAGAAAAACTTATGTCAAAACCCGTGATTGCCATTGTCGGCCGTCCGAACGTCGGCAAGAGCACCCTTTTCAATAAGCTGATCGGGGAACGCCGTGCGATCGTCGAAGATACGCCGGGTGTGACCCGCGACCGTCTGTACGGCGAGACCGAATGGCGCGGTAAGACGCTCATCGTGATCGACACCGGCGGCATCGAGCCGAAGACGGACAGTCTGATCCTGCAGAAAATGCGGGAGCAGGCGCAGATCGCCATCGACACGGCGGACGTCATCATCTTCATGTGCGACATCCGCACGGGATTGCTCGCCGACGACATGGACATCGCCATGATGCTCAAGAAGTCCGGCAAGCCGGTCGTTCCGTGCATCAATAAGGCGGATAAGATCGGCGACGTCGATCCGCAGTTCTACGAATTCTACGAGCTCGGCTTCCCGATTGATCCGATCGCCATTTCCTCCCTGCACGGAAGCGGAAGCGGCGACGTGCTGGACGCCTGCCTCGATGCGCTGCCCGATTTCGAGAACGAGGAAACGGACGACGACGTTATCTCGGTGGCCGTGATCGGCAAACCGAACGCCGGAAAATCCTCCCTTGTCAACCGCGTGCTCGGCGACGACCGCTGTATCGTATCCGACATTCCCGGCACGACGCGCGACGCAATCGACACCTATTTTGAAAACGAGCACGGTAAGTATAACTTCATCGACACCGCAGGCATCCGCCGCCAGTCGAAGGTGGACCACCGCATTGAGAAAATCAGCGTGCTGCGGGCGAAAATGGCCGTGGACCGCGCGGACGTGTGCCTCATCATGATCGACGCGCAGACCGGGATCACCGATCAGGACGTCAAGATCGCCGGGATCGCGCACGAAGCCGGGAAGGCCTCGATCATCTGCATCAACAAATGGGACGCGGTCGAGAAGGACAACAGCACGACGGGCGAATTCACGAAAAAGGTCACGGAAGCGCTCTCCTACATGGAATACGCGCCGATCCTCTTCATTTCGGCGAAGACCGGCCAGCGCGTTGACCGCCTGTTTGAAGAGATCAATTACGTCAATAACCAGTCGAAGATGCGCGTCTCGACGGGTATGCTGAACGACGTGCTCGCGGATGCCGTGGCGCGTGTCCAGCCGCCGTCCGACAAGGGCAGACGACTGAAGATCTACTATATGACGCAGAGTGCGGTGGCGCCGCCGACGTTCGTTCTGTTCTGCAACAACGCGGAGCTGTTCCACTTCTCGTATCAGCGTTATATTGAAAACTGCCTGCGCCAGACGTTCGGCTTCAAGGGAACGCCCGTGAAACTGATCATCCGGCAGAAGGGCGAAAACGAAGACAACTGACCGATTACGGCGAAAGGAACGGGACTATGCTGCACTTTTTTCTGCGCTATCAGCTTGGGTATGAGGGACTGATCGGCTATTACTGCAAGGACATTCCGATGTTTGCGAGTCTCTGCCTCATTCTCGTCTACGTGCTGATTCCGTATCTGCTCGGCAGTATCAATACGGCGATCATCGTCTCTGACCGAATGTATCACGACGATATCCGTCGGCATGGCAGCGGCAACGCGGGCTTTACGAACATGATGCGGACGTACGGCAGAAAAGCGGCGGTGCTCACGCTTCTCGGCGACTTTTTCAAAACCGTCGTTTCCGTCGTGATCGGCTGGTGCGTGTTCGGCTGTCTGACGGCGTATATCGCGGGACTCGCCTGCTTCATCGGGCATATTTTCCCGTGCTTCTACGGTTTCAAAGGCGGCAAGGGCGTCCTCTGCATGATCACGATCATCTTCATGCTTGACTGGCGCATTTTCCTGATTTTCGCCGTGATCTTTGCGCTCACCCTGCTCATCACGAAGTTCATGTCGCTCGCGGCCGTCATCAGCGCGATGTTCTATCCGCTGCTTCTCAACCGTATGAACGATACGGGCCTGCACCTCATTGAGTTTGTGGCGCTCATCATCGGCGTGACCGTCGCCATCAAGCATATCCCGAATCTGAAACGGATCTATCACCGGGAAGAAAGCCAATTCACCATCAAGAAGAGCAAGAAAACAGCGGATGAGGAGCCGACGGATGCAAAACAGTAAAATCACCGCGTTTGCGGAGCTCATCGAAACGGGCATGACGGCGGGAACGCTGACGTGCCTCGTCTTTCACGCGCCGACCGGGGGAGACCGCCTCAAGGTGAAGGGAACGCTCCGCCTGATCGACGGGCAGCGGGTGCTTCAGCTCGAATCCGTGCTGACCGAGGGCAGAGTGTCGCAGGAAAACGTGTCGCCGGACGGGATCGGCGCGGCCGTTGAAGGGCTGTTCGATACGTTTCGCAAGGCGGATCTGAACGACTGCGGCGGGCTTGCCTCGCTGATGATCTCGAAAAAAGGAACGGTGACGCTGCTCAAGAAAGGCGTGATTGGCAGCGGCGCGGCGGAGAATCCGATCCGCTCGAACGACCGCGAAAAAAAGCATCTGCTGACCGGGCAGGAGAAATTTCTCATCGCGCTCGGCATTTCCGATAAAAACGGCCGGGTACACGACAAAATGCAGTCGAAATTCCGGCAGATCATCCGGTTTTCCGAATATATCGTGGAGGCCGAAAAGCGGCTGAACCCGGATGGGAAACTGCTTGTGTGCGATCTCTGCTGCGGCAAAAGTTATCTCAGTTTCGCGGCCTATCACGTGCTGACGGCGCTTTGTCACCGCACGGTCGAGATGTTCTGCGTCGATCTGAAAGCGAGCGTCATGGAGACCTGCGCCGATATTGCGCGCACCTGCGGCATGAACGGGATGCGGTTTCTCGCCATGAACGTCGCCGAATACGCGCCGGAGCGGGAGCCCGATCTCGTGATCTCCCTGCACGCCTGCGATACGGCGACGGATCTCGTGCTTGATCTTGCGTCCCGCTATCGGGCGAAGGTAATCCTGGCGACGCCGTGCTGTCACCGCTACATGAGTGAAAATCTCTCGTGCCCGACGCTCGATTTTATCGCGGACAGGCCGATCCTGCGGCAGAAACTCTGCACGGCGGCGACGGATGCACTGCGGCTGCTGAAACTGGAGGCGGAGGGCTATTCGACGGATGCGACCGAGCTGATCGACCCGGAGGATACGCCGAAAAACGTCATGCTGCGCGCGGTGCGGAACGACCGGTTCGATCC
>JAZUKT010000007.1:0-2549 GCA_045643445.1 Eubacteriales bacterium | reverse complement strand
ACGGCGTCGATAAGGAAGGCACGGAGCAGAAGATCATGGTCTTCGACCTCGGCGGCGGTACGTTCGACGTATCCCTGCTCGAGATTTCCGACGGCGTGTTTGCAGTGCTTGCCACGAACGGCGATACGCGGCTCGGCGGCGACGACTTCGACCAGCGCATCATCGACTGGATCGCCGGCGAATTCATGAAGGAAAACGGCGGCATCGACCTCAGAAAAGACAAGATGGCGCTGCAGAGACTGTAGGAGGCCGCTGAACAGGCAAAGATCGAGCTGTCCGGCGTGACTTCCTCGAACATCAACCTGCCTTTCATCACGGCAGACGCGACCGGCCCGAAGCACTTCGACGGTACGCTCACCCGCGCCAAGTTCAATGAACTGACCGCAGACCTCGTCGAACGCACGATGGCTCCGACCAAGAAGGCGCTCGCAGACGCAGGTCTCTCCGTCAGCCAGATCGACAAGGTCCTCCTCGTCGGCGGCTCGACCAGAATCCCTGCCGTACAGGACGCCGTAAAGAACTTCATCGGCAAGGATCCGTTCAAGGGCATCAACCCGGACGAATGTGTCGCAGTCGGCGCCGCTATCCAGGCAGGCGTTCTCGGCGGCGACGTAAAGGATCTTCTCCTGCTTGACGTAACGCCGCTGTCTCTCGGTATCGAAACGCTCGGCGGCGTCTTCAACCGCATCATCGACCGCAACACCACGATCCCGGTCAAGAAGTCGCAGGTGTACTCCACCGCGGCGGACGGCCAGACCTCCGTGGAAATCCACGTCCTGCAGGGCGAACGCGACATGGCAGCCGGCAACACGACGCTCGGCCGCTTCATCCTCGTCGGCATCACGCCCGCACCGCGCGGCATTCCGCAGATCGAAGTTACTTTTGATATCGACGCGAACGGCATCGTAAACGTCTACGCCACCGATAAGGGTACCGGCAAGGAACAGCATATCACGATCACCTCCTCGACCAATATGTCGAAGGAAGACATCGACAAGGCCGTTCACGAAGCCGAAAAGTTCGCCGAAGAAGACAAGAAACTGAAGGAAACCGTTGAAGTCAAGAATCACGCCGAGCAGATGATCTACCAGTGCGAGAAGCAGCTGACGGATCTCGGCGACAAGATCACCGACAGCGAAAAGGCGCCGGTTCAGGAAGCCATCGAAAAACTGAAGAATACGGTTAAGACCGACAGCGTTGACGCGATCAAGGCCGACACCGAAGCGCTGGAAAAGGCGTTCTACCCGATCGCTGAAAAGCTTTACGCACAGCAGGCGGGTCAGCAGGCCGGTCCCGATATGGGCGGCGCGAACGGCCAGGCAGGCGGCCAGGACGGCAACACCTACTATTCGAGCGATTTCGAAGACAAGAGCGGCAACTGAAACTGAAATAACACACAGAGGGCGGAGGGGTTCTTCCGCCCTTGTGGGTGTAAAATAGACTTTGATCATATTGCCGGAGGGCAAACAGAGACATGGCAGAAAAGAAGCGCGACTATTATGAGGTGCTCGGCGTTGAGAAATCGGCGGATGACGCGGCGATCAAGAAAGCGTACCGTACGCTCGCCAAGAAGTATCATCCCGACCTGAACCCGGGCGACAAGGAAGCGGAAGCCAAATTCAAGGAAGTCAACGAAGCGTACGACGTCCTTTCCGATTCGGATAAGCGGGCGAAGTACGACCAGTACGGCCACGCGGCGTTTGATCCGGCATCCGGCATGGGCGGCGGAGGCGGCTTCGGCGGATTCGGAGATTTCGGCGGCTTCGATATCAACGATATTTTCTCGAGCTTCTTCGGCGGTAGCACGACCGGCACACGGCGGAACGGCCCGATGCGCGGCGACGACGTGAACGTGCGTCTGACGCTTACCTTTGAAGAGGCCGTATTCGGCTGTAAGAAAGAGATCAACTACCAGAAGATCCAGAAATGCGCGGAATGCAGCGGATCCGGGGCGGCGAAGGGCTCGTCTCCGAAGACGTGCTCGACGTGCGGCGGATCGGGACAGGTGCGCGTTCAGCAGCGTACGCCGTTCGGCATCATGCAGTCGTCCAAAACCTGCGACGCCTGCCGCGGCACCGGCAAGATCATCGAAAATAAATGTCCGACCTGCCGTGGTGCGGGCGTGACGCGGGTGTCGAAAAAACTCGACGTCAATATTCCGGCCGGCATCGACGACGGTCAGCAGATCGCGCTCCGCTATCAGGGCAGCGACGGACTGAACGGCGGCACGGCGGGCGACCTCAATATCCTCATCAGCGTCCGGCCGCACGCCATCTTTGAACGCGACGGCGACGACCTCTACTGCGAGGTGCCGATCACCTATGCGGAAGCGACGCTCGGCGCGGAGATCGACATCCCGACGCTCGACGGCACGATGAAATATCAGATTCCCGAAGGCACGCAGCCCGGCACGCAGTTCACGCTGCGGAACAAGGGCGTTGTACGGGTCAATAACCCGAAGATCCACGGCAATCTGTATGTTACCGTCGTCATCGAGGTGCCGCGGAACCTGAACGCCGAACAGAAAGACCTGCTCGGAAAATTCGCGG
>JAZUKT010000006.1:0-9022 GCA_045643445.1 Eubacteriales bacterium | reverse complement strand
CCGTCGAGAAGCGCGCGGCAGCCTTTTTCGGCGTAAACGGGGTAGTCGCAGCTTTCCTCGGAATGGGTGCCGACGTCGATGGCGTCATAGCCGGCTTCCCGGAGACTGCCGATGAGCGCCTGCTTGAGCGGGAAGCCCGCGTGATCCGATGCGAGTACGATGCGTTTCTTTTCCATAATATTATCCTGTGTGTCCTATGATTTATTCGTTGATGGGCGACTGCATGAGGGCGGCTTCGCGGTCACGTTCCGCCTGCGATTTTTTCAGATAGATGGGCGCGAGGGAGGCTTCCGTAAAGACGGACGGATCGGGCGCTTCCCGATAGAGCCGATAAGCGGCGGCGGCGACTCCGAATCCGGTCGGATAACGGAGTTCGGCCGGAACGGGAGAGACCAGCGCGGCACGTTCGGCGGAGAGTTCCCACGCATCGCCGCATCCGTATACGGGAAGAGCGGGATCGGCGCGGCGTTCGCGTTCAGCCGGCGCGATGAAATCGTCCCATTCGAGCTGTTCGTCCTCCGAGAGACGGGTGAGATGCCCTTTTCCGTCGGAGCGGAAGGCGGCGCCGTAGACGGTGGAACGCCGGGCGTCGATGGCGGGCAGGATCAGACCGGGGAGAAACGAGAGATTCATGGCCAGCGCCTCAAGGGAGGAAACGCAGACGGCAGGCGTCTGGTTCGGGAAAGCGAGCCCTTTGACGGCCGATACGCCGATGCGCACGCCGGTAAAGGAACCGGGACCCCCGGCGACCGCCATCAGACCGACGTCGGTGAGCGGGATACCCGCGTTTTTTGTCAAGGATTCCACCATCGGCAGGAGCGTGGCGCTGTGTGCGGCAGTCCGCAGAAAATACTGCCCGAGGAGAGTGAGCGTATCGCCTTCTGCCGAAACGAGCGCGGCGGATGCGGTCTTTGCCGTGGTGTCAAGCGCGAGAATGATCATGATGCCGCCTCCGTGATCGTGATTTTGCGATCGTTTTCACCGCATTTTTCGATGGTGACGCGGATAGCGCCGGGCGGAAGCAGCTGACCGAGATGCTCGCACCATTCCGCGACGCACGCGCCGTTTTCAACGTATTCCTCGAAACCGAAGCCGTCGAGTTCGTCCGGCGTCGTGACGCGGTACAGATCGAAATGAAAGAGCGGGATCGGGCCGCGGCGGTATTCGTTCACGATGGTGTAGGTCGGGCTTTTGACCCGGCTGCCGGGAGAAAGTACCGAGGCGAGTCCGCGTACAAAAACGGTTTTTCCGGCGCCGAGATCCCCGTAAAGGGCAAGGAAAAAGCGGCGTCCGGCGAGCTTTTCTCCGACGGCACGGCCTGCTTCTTCCGTTTCGGCGGCCGAATGGGTATAGAATTCCATGTCAACTCCAATGGAAATAGTGTTCGTCTTCATTATAACACAGATTTCGTTTGATTGCAATCGGAAATCGTGCGGCGGAGAGAAAAAGCGAAAATTTCCCGTGTTTTTTCCGGCAACCTCTTGCCTTTTCATAAAAACCGTGCTATAATGAACCGCAGTAAACGACCGCCTTTAGCTCAGCCCGGATAGAGTGCCGGATTCCGATTCCGTAGGTCAAGGGTTCGAATCCCTTAGGGCGGGTACAGAAATAGGAGACTCCAAAAGAGTCTCCTATTTCTGTACTTGCCCCATGGGCAAGAGAATCCTTATAGAGCCGCCCGGCGTGCTGACGTATAGGATAAACGAACCGCGGCTCTTGCACTTGGCAACGGAGTTGCCAACGTGCGGGGTTCGAATCCCGGTATGGCAGAGACTCCTTTTGGAGTCTCCTATTTCTGTACTTGCCCCATGGGCAAGAGTGCACGTTGGCAACGGAGTTGCCAATGTGCGGGGTTCGAATCCCGATATGGCGGAGAATCCGAAGGGAGCCGCCTGTTTCTGTACGTTTCGGTCAGGTTTCCGGCATACCAACGTATAGGCGGATGGCGCAAAACATGAAAAACCGACGCTTTTTTTGCGTTACCTCTTGATTTTTCTGCGAATACCTGCTATACTACATGGGTATGTTAGAGTAAGTCAGCGGTGACGAAAGCCATGCGCGGGTACCGTTCGTCCAAAGAGAGCCGGGATGCTGAGATCCGGCGGCGGGCGCTGCGTCTCCACTTTCCGAGCTGTCCATAAAATGAGGCCGTTTTTCGGTGAAGCCGGGTGGCACCACGATTCTTTCGTCCCGACAGTTCCGAAGGACGTTTTTTGTTTTTCCGGCACCGGCCGATCCCACGCGAAATCATAATTTATCATAAAATGAGGTAACACGTATGCTCGACATCAAATTCCTGCGGGAAAACCCGGACGTCGTCCGCCAGAACATCAAGAACAAATTCCAGGATTACAAACTGCCGCTCGTGGATGAGGTGATCGCCCTCGACGAGCAGAACCGCGCCATCATGCAGGAAGCCGATATGCTCCGCGGCAACCGCAATAAGCTCTCGAAGCAGATCGGCGGCCTGATGGCGAAAGGGCAGAAGGAAGAAGCCGAGGCCGTCAAGGCGCAGGTGAACGAACAGTCCGCACGCCTCGCCGAATGCGAAAAACTCGAAGAAGAACTCGCCGAAAAGATTCGCAAGATCATGCTGGTTATCCCGAACATCATCGACCCGTCCGTTCCGATCGGCAAGGATGATTCGATGAACGTCGAGATCGAAAAGTTCGGCGAACCGGTCGTTCCCGATTTTGAAATCCCGTACCACGCTGACATCATGGAACGCTTCAACGGCATCGACCTTGATGCTGCCCGCCGTGTTGCCGGCAACGGTTTCTATTATCTGATGGGCGATATCGCACGCCTGCACTCCGCCGTCCTTACCTACGCGCGTGACTTCATGATCGACCGCGGCTTCACGTATGTCATCCCGCCGTTCATGATCCACGGCAACGTTGTCGAAGGCGTTATGAGCCAGACCGATATGGACGCCATGATGTACAAGATCGAAGGGGAAGACCTCTACCTGATCGGCACGTCCGAACACTCCATGATCGGCAAGTTCATCGACCAGATCGTCCCGGAAGAAGACCTGCCTTATACGCTGACCTCCTATTCTCCCTGCTTCCGCAAGGAAAAGGGCGCGCACGGCATCGAGGAACGCGGCGTATACCGCATCCATCAGTTCGAGAAGCAGGAAATGATCGTCATCTGCAAGCCGGAAGACTCCAAGATGTGGTAAGATAAACGCTGGCAGAATACGGTCGATCTGTTGCGCTCGCTCGATATCACGGTGCGTACGCTCGAATGCTGCTCCGGCGACCTCGCCGATCTGAAAGTCAAGGCCTGCGACGTGGAAGCATGGTCTCCGCGGCAGAAGAAGTATTTCGAAGTCGGCTCCTGTTCCAACCTCGGCGACGCGCAGGCCAGACGCCTCAAGATCCGCGTCCAGGGCGACGGCAAAAAGTATCTTGCCCATACGCTGAATAATACCGTCGTCGCTCCGCCGAGAATGCTCATCGCCTTCCTCGAAAATAACCTCCAGGCCGACGGCAGCGTCAAGATCCCGGAAGTCCTCAGACCCTATATGGGCGGCATCGAAGTCCTCATCCCGAAGAAATAAGCGAGGGGAACGAGGGGAACGAGGGGAACGCGGCCTTTTGGAAAAGGCCTGGCGAAAACTTCTGAATGGAATAGGATAAACAAAGTAATTACAAAAGCGTTAGACCTGAACTGCTTGCTCGGTGTCCTAACGTTTTTTGTGTTTGCATCAACAGAATACCTAACGCTCTCGGCTCTGCCGTTATGAAAAGAAGCGCTCTGCACTCGTTTTACGTCCGAACGCCTTCGCCTCAGCCCTCGACCTATTCACTTGTCCCCATTTCCGCCGGTAGGCGGCAGGAGAGAAAATCCAAAAGGGGAACCATGTCGCTTGCGACGGTTCCTCTTTTGGCGCGGGTGATTCACAAGAGGTGCCGCGCGAACACCTCTTGTGCGCCGTCCGCGTAGGACAAAAAATAGATGTAGGAAAGTCCGCAGACTTTCCTACAAAATCCCCGCCTCTCGGGAAAAATAAAATCCACAGTATACTAAAGCCAAGAGAGGCGGCTTTTCATATCCCTATATCCGCACGCGCACGGCTTCCATCGCCTTTTCCCGCACGCGCAGGATCTGCTTCGGGGCGACCGATAGCTTCGTGACGCCGCATTCAAGCAGAAAATTGATCTCATCCGTATCCGCACCGAGCTCTCCGCAGACGGAAACGGGAATATTCTCCCGCCGCGCCGCCGTGCAGGTCATGCGGATACACCGTCGCACGCTTTCCGGCAGCGGTTTCGTCAGATAGGCCACGTCGGGATTCTCGCGGTCGGCCGCCAGCGTGTACTGGATCAAGTCGTTCGTCCCGATCGAGAAAAAGTCCACGATGGGAGAGAGCAGATCGGCGAGAATGGCGGCGGAGGGCGTTTCGATCATAATGCCCATTTTCATCGGCTTCCACGGGAGACGATCCCGGGTGAGCGAGTCCCGCGCTTCTGCGGCGATCTCCCAGACGCGCTCCACTTCCGACGGCAGGGCGATCATCGGGATCATGACGGCGAGATTGCCGTAGACGGCCGCCCGGTACAGCGCGCGGAACTGCGTGTGCAGGAGCTCCGGCATACGGAGACAGAGCCGAACGGCACGGATCCCGAGAGCGGGATTGGCCTCGTGCGTTTCCCCGGTCAGGTAGGGGATCCGCTTGTCCGCGCCCACGTCGAGCGTCCGCACCACGCACTCCGCACCGTTCATCTTTTCGGCTGCGGATTTGTAGATGCCGAACTGTTCTTCCTCCGTCGGCGGGGTACTGCGGCGCATGAACAGAAATTCGCTCCGATAAAGGCCGATGCCTTCCGCGTCACAGCGGAGCGCCGTGTCAACGTCTCCGGGTTCGCCTACGTTGGCGACGATGCGGATCCGCTCGCCCGCTTCATTGACGCAGCGCTGACCGCGGATCCGTTCCAGACGAACGCTTTCCTCCCGCTGACGGAGGGCGGATGCTTCGTAATTGCCGCGCATATCGCTGTCCGGCTCCAGGCAGAGGAAGCCGCCGTTTCCGTCGAGGATGGCCTGCATCCCGTCGTATTCCGGACGCAGTAACTCCGTGTTGACGACGGCGGGGATCCCCATCATCCGGGCGAGAATGGCCGTGTGCGACATGGTGCTGCCGCCGGAGGTGACGAAGCCGAGCACCTTGTCCCGGTCGAGCGAGATCGTTTCCGCCGGAGTCAGATCGTCTGCCGCGATGATGGACGGAGTATCGAGTACGAGCGTCTGCTTTTCACCTGCCAGAACGCCCGCGAGCCGCCCGCTCACTGCCAGCACGTCCGCGGCTCTCGCACGCATATATTCGCTTTCCATCCGCCGGAACCGCTCGGCCAGATCGTCGCCTGCCCGCCGGACGGCCGATTCCGCACGGAGATGCTCCTCCCGGATCAGACGGCGGATATCGCTCATGAAATCTTCGTCGTCGAGCATCATTTTGTGGATTTCAAAAATGGCGGCTTCGCTTTCGCCGACCCGTGCGAGGGCGCTTTCGTACAGCCGGTCGAATTCCGCCTCAAGCGAGAGGACGGCGTCGTTCAGCCGTTTCAGCTCGTGCGCCGTGTCGCCGCCGTGAACGAGCGCGTCCCGGTCAACGTGATGCCGCCGGATCAGCCGGATCCGACCGAACGCCACGCCCGAGGAGGCGCTTTTGCCGTAGAGAATTTTCATCCGTCAGAGCCCCGCTTCCCGCATGGTGCGCTCGATTCCGGCGACGGCTTCCCGTGAATCCGTCCCGGTGGCAGTCAGCCGTACCTCATCGCCCTGCCGCACGCCGAGCTGCATCAGCTGAAAGAGTTTTTTGCAGTCCGCGCTTTTTCCGCCGATCGAGAGCAGCGACGACGCCTCGTACTGGCGCGCTGTCTGTACGATCAGTCCGGCCGGACGCGCGTGGATCCCGTTCTGATCGGTGATTTTGTAGGTGATTTCGTTTTCCATAATTTCCTCCGTCCTCATAGGATTTCACGTTTATTTTCGACTGTCCGCGAGCCGGATATGAATGGGAATAAACGGAAATGAAACCGACGCCGCCGTCCGTCTGTAAAAAAAGACTGGCGCAAAAACGGAAACTGTGCTATAATAGAGCATCGGAAATTTTGAAAAAATCGGAGGAATCATCCGTGAACAGAAGAATTCAGACGGCGATCCTGACCGTCACGCTGCTGGCAGCCGTCGGCTGTACGACTCGCCCGGCCGGGGAGATCCCGACTGACGCGCCGGAATCGGAGCCGGTCGAAACGGCTGAAAGCGAAACGGAAACCTTGCCGCCGGAAACGGAATCCGAAACGGAAACGGAGACCGAGGCAGAATCCGAAACGGAAGCATTCGTCGGAACGTCTGCCGAACCGATCGCATCGGCGGCCGGGCACGTGTCCGAGGTGCGGCTGAACAAATACGCGACGGAGATCACGGTGGGACTCTCGGATATGCCGTTCGTGACGATGCTGCCGGATAACGCCGGAAACAAGGGCGAAATCTGGCAGTCCGACGACGAATCGGTGGCGACGGTCGATCCGTACGGGCGCATCATGGGCGTTTCTGCAGGGCAGTGTACCGTCACGGTGGGATCGGCCGATACGCCGGATGCGTGGGCGACGGTGGCCGTGACCGTGCTGGCGGGCGAAACCGTTGCGGAACCGACGCTGATCGACGGGATCCTCGTCGCCAATAAGACCTACAAACTGCCGGAAACGTATAATCCCGGCGTGGATCCCGCGGCACAGGCGGCGCTGGATGAAATGATCGGCGGCGCGGCGGCGGACGGGATCGAGCTGTTTGTCGCTTCGGCGTTCCGTTCCTACGAGAGACAGACGACGCTCTACAATAATTACGTAGGGCGCGACGGCAAGGAAGAGGCTGACCGCTATTCGGCGCGTCCCGGCTATTCCGAGCATCAGACGGGACTGGCGTTTGACCTGAACTCCCTCGAGCAGAGCTTCGGCGAGACGGCGGAAGGGAAGTGGCTCGCCGCTCACTGCGCGGAATACGGTTTCATCATCCGCTATCCGTTGGATAAGGAAGACGTGACGGGCTTCATGTACGAGCCGTGGCACGTCCGCTATCTCGGAAAAGAGACGGCGGCGGCTGTATCGGCGAGCGGGCAGTGCCTTGAAGAATACCTCGGGATCGACTCGGTTTATTTCGATCAGCGGACGGATTCGGGCAAATCGCCTCAATATTAAGAAAATATCGGAGAAAATCCGTCGAACTTTTTTCAAAAAAACGCTTTACAACGGCATTTGAGTGTGCTATAATAACACTCGGACTGCCCGTTTCACGGTTTCCGGATAAAGGTTCGTCAGAACGTTTCACCCGCCGGTCGCTGAGAATCGGGTCCACCAAAAATTTTTAAGGTGAAAGGATTTCATCCCATGATCACGAAGGAAAAGAAACAGGAAATCATCGAACAGTACAAGGTTCACGAAGGCGACACCGGTTCCCCGGAAGTTCAGATCGCTATCCTGACCTACCGCATTGAGACGCTCACCGAGCACCTCAAGCTCAACAAGAAGGACAACCACAGCCGCCGCGGCCTGAACAAGATGGTCGGCCACAGACGCAACCTTCTTCGTTACCTCCAGGACAACGATATCGAACGGTACCGTGCCATCATCGCGAAGCTCGGTCTGAGAAGATAACCTGACCTACAATCCGGCCTGATTCGTGCTGCGGCGGAGCGCTATGTTCTGCCGCGGCATACTATTATGGGCGGATTTTTCCGTCGTTTCCCCGCACCGAACCGCTTGGGTCAGCAGTTAAACAGAAGCCTGAGATTCGGACTTCTCTTTAAGTGCTGAGCTGAAGCGGTGCGGAATCATTATACATTCAGAAAGGACAGTATCATGTTCGAAAAGTACAAGACTTTTTCCTGTGATTTCGCAGGCCGTCCGCTGACGATCGAAACCGGCAAGATGGCCGGCCTCGCCAACGGTTCCGTTCTCGTCCGCTACGGTGACACCGCCGTTCTCTGCTGCGCAACGGCATCCGCGAAGCCCCGTGACGGCATCGACTTCCTCCCGCTTTCCATCGACTTTGAAGAACGTCTTTACGCCGTCGGCCGTATCCCCGGTTCCTACCTCAAGAGAGAAGGCAGACCGAGCGAAAAGGCGATCCTGACCTCCCGTGTCATCGACCGTCCGATCCGCCCGCTCTTCCCGAAGGATCTCCGCAACGACGTCGTTCTTTCTCTGCTCGTTCTCGCCGTAGACCATGACTGTTCTCCCGAAATCGCTGCTATGGTCGGCGCATCCATCGCGCTCTCCATCTCCGATATTCCGTGGAACGGCCCGATCGGCGGCGTGTTCGTCGGTCTGACGGAAGAAGAAGGCCTCATCATCAACCCGACTGCCGAACAGCGCGACCGCAGCTCTCTTGAACTGACCGTTGCCGGCACGAAGCAGAAGGTCGTCATGATCGAAGCGGGCGCCGCCGAAGTCTCCGACGACAAGATGTACGAAGCCATCATGCTCGCACACGAAGAGATCAAGAAGCTCTGCACCTTCATCGACGGTATCGTCGCCGAAGTCGGCAAGCCGAAGTTCTCCTATCCGTCCTGCGAACTCGATCACGATATGTTTGACGAAATCTTCGCGTACTGCGAAAAGGACGTCATGGAAGCGCTCGATACGGACGACAAAACCGTGCGCGACGCGAAGATGCAGCCGATCCAGGACGACATCCTCGCAAAGTTCTCCGAAAAATACGAAGGCCTCGACGTTATGCTTCCCGAGCTGATTTACAAGATCCAGAAGAAGATCGTGCGCCGCTGGCTGCTGCGCGACAAGAAGCGCGTGGACGGCAGAAGCATGGATCAGATCCGTCCGCTCGACGCACAGGTCGATCTGCTGCCCCGCGTACACGGCAGCGGTATGTTCACCCGCGGTCAGACGCAGGTGCTGACCGTCTGCACCCTCGGCACTCTGAACGACGCGCAGGAATTCGACACCATCGACGAGGAAGTTTCCAAGCGCTATATGCACCACTACAATATGCCCGGCTT
>JAZUKT010000005.1:0-2870 GCA_045643445.1 Eubacteriales bacterium | reverse complement strand
TGTCTTCATGCTCGATGGAGAGAACGCCGTCGTAACCGACCAGACGGAGGTTGCTGACGAGATCCTTCCACCACGATACGTCGTGACCGTAACCGAGCGCACGGAATACCCATGCACGGTGCAGTTCGTCGCCGTAATGCTTCGTGTCGAGAACGCCGATGCGCGCCGTGTTGATCGCGTCAACCTTCGTATCCTTGGCGTGAACGTGATAGATCGCGTCGCCCAGTTCACGGATAGCCGCTGCCGGTTCCATGCCCTGCCATACGAGGTGAGACGGGTCGAAGTTTGCGCCGATCGTCGGGCCGACTGCCTTGCGGAGCTTCAGAAGCGTTTCGGTATTGTAAACGCAGAAGCCCGGGTGCATTTCAAGCGCGATTCTCGTAACGCCGTGCTGGTTGGCGAAAGCGCACGCTTCCTTCCAGTACGGGATCAGCACTTCGTTCCACTGATAATCAAGGATCTTGAGGAAATCATCCGGCCACGGGCAGGTTACCCAGTTCGGGTACTTGGCGCCGGGCGCGTCACCGGGACAGCCGGAGAACGTGATGATCGTATGAAGACCCGCTTTTTCGGCGAGCAGGACGCAGTTGCGGAAATCCTTATCAAACTGTGCCGCTACGGCCGGATCCGGGTGTACGGCGTTGCCGTGGCAGGACAGAGCCGCCAGTTCCACGCCGTGCTTTTTGAAGGTATTGATCCATTCGGCAAACGCTTTATCGTCCTTCAGCAGGACTTCCGGGTCGGCGTGATCCTTTCCGGGATAGCCGCCGCAGCCGATTTCGACCGCTTCGATCCCCGCCGCCGTCAGAAGCGTCAGCGAATCGTCAAGCGTTTTCTTTGCGTAGAGGTTTTCGCATACGCAGATTTTCATAATAATGACCAGACCTTTCTTTGGCATTTTGCCGGTTCTTTGAATTTGTCGCCGCTCCCGGCGGCAAAAGGCAAATATGCGGTTTGAAACGGCAGACATACGATTTATGCCCGCCTGATTTTCAAACCCTTCCTTTCGTTATGCGGCATTCGCTGCTGTCAGCAGGCCGCCGGTTCGTTCAGAATCTGAAAACGTCGCCGGTCTTTGCGGACGTGTAGATACCTTCGAGGATTCTCGTGATCGTGTATGCCTGTTCGGGAAGAACGGTCGGTTCCTTCTTTTCGCCGCGAACCGTCGCGATCCACTGATACATATCCTTGACAGACGCGTTGCCGTCGTCAACACCTGCATAGAAGGCTGCGCCGCCGCCGCTGAATTCGGGAACGAACGTATATCTTCTGTTCTGACGGACGCCGTTGATGCGGACGCCTTCGTCGCTGATGTTGTCGCCGCCGGCCTTCGTACCGCATACCATGCAGCAGGCTTCACGGACTTCAAGCGTATTGAGCGCCCAGGAGGAGTCGAGCGATACGGTAGCGCCGTTTTCCATGACAACGAAACCGAAGCAGGAATCTTCTACCGTGAACTGTGCGGGATCCCACTGGCCCCAGCTGTTGCCCTGGTCAACCTTTTCCTGGCTGAGTTTATGATAAGCCGTACCAACGCAGAACTTCGGCTTGTAGTTGTTCATGATCCACAGCGTGAGGTCGAGCGCGTGCGTACCGATGTCGATCAGCGGACCGCCGCCCTGTTCATATTCATTGAGGAACACGCCCCACGTCGGAACGGCACGGCGTCTGACTGCGAATGCACGTGCAAAGTAGATATCACCGAACGTGCCGCGTTCTGCTTCTTCCTTCAGGAACAGAGAGGAGGAGTTCTGACGGTTCTGATATCCGATCGTCAGGAGCTTGCCGGTTCTCTTGGCAGCGTCGAGCATCTTCTTCGCTTCGACGGAGTTGATAGCCATCGGCTTTTCGCACATAACGTGCTTGCCGGCTTCGAGAGCGTCTACCGTGATGAAGCTGTGGGAACGGTTCGGCGTGCAGACGTGAACGACGTCGATCGTCTTGTCTTCGAGCAGTTCCTTATAGTTTTCGTAAACCTTGGCATCCGGCGTGCCGAATTTTGCCTTGGCGGCCTCTGCCTTGTCGCGGAGAATATCGCAGAATGCGACCATTTCCACGCCCTCAAGCTTTTTGAGAGAAGGCATGTGCTTGCCGTTGGCGATACCGCCGCAGCCGATGATACCGATTCTGATGGTGTCCGATGCGTTCATAATTTCCCTCCGGAATATAATAAGATTCATTTTTGATGAGGCAATCCGCCGCGCGGACGCAGTTCAAATTACCTTAATTATATAATAGACCATTTCCTCCCTTTTTTCAAGGGATAGCGGCACTTTTCCGGCGACGAATTTCGTTTTTGTGAAAAGAACCAAATATCAGTTCGCCGTTTTGTTAAATCTGACAACAGAAAAACGCCGGTCCGATGGGTTTCGAATCGGCGTTTTCACTTTATTTTGCGACTTTTTCCACACGCTTGATGACAAGACCGAGCTGGCCCTGCGCTTCGCCCGACCAGATGATATGACGCGGGCACTTGCTGATGCACATATCGCAGCCGGTACACTTCGCGTAATCAATATGGGCGACGAAATTATCCACGGTGATGGCACCGCTCGGGCAGTTCTTCTCGCAGAGATGGCAGGAGATACAGCCGACGTCGCAGACCTTGCGGGTGTTCTTGCCGTCGTCCACGGACATACAGCCGACCCAGTGCTTACTGTCGAACGGGATCAACTTGATGATGCCTTTCGGGCAGGCGTTCACGCAGACACCACAGCCGCGGCACTTGGCATAATCGACCGCCGCAACGCCCTGTTTGACCGTGATCGCGCCGAACGGGCAGGCCTTGACGCAGGTGCCGAGGCCGATACAGCCGTTCTTGCAGAGCTTATCGCCGCCGCCGATCTTCGAGGCTGCCGTGCAGTCCGGGA
>JAZUKT010000004.1:0-3073 GCA_045643445.1 Eubacteriales bacterium | reverse complement strand
ATCCCGGCCGGCGGTTCGTTCGGCAACCTGGTTCTCTCCTCGCACTGCGCGTACGCTCTTGCCAAGACCAAGTTCGCGGGCGGCAAGCAGTGCTTCTGGATCATTCAGAAGTCCCTCATGTTCACGGCTACCGTTACCGGTATCGTCAACTTCATCACGATGTCCATGCTCGGCTGGATCGACACGTATCTTGCCGTCATCGTACCGGCCTGGGGCTCTACGCTCGGTCTGTACCTCATGAAGCAGTTCATGGAATCGAACATCACGGACGCTGTGCTTGAATCCGCCCGTCTCGACGGCGCATCCGAGCTCCGCACGTTCTGGTCGATCGCGATGCCGATGGTCAAGCCGGCCTGGCTGACGCTGATCATCTACTCCTTCCAGGGACTGTGGAACTCCGGCGCATCTTCCTACATTTATTCCGAACAGCTCAAAACGCTGAACTACGCTATCAGCCAGATCACCGCAGGCGGTATCGCCCGTTCCGGTGCATCGGCAGCCGCTACCGTCGTCATGATGATCGTCCCGATCGCCGTCTTCGTCGTATCGCAGTCGAACATCATCGAAACGATGGGCTCGAGCGGCATGAAAGACTAAGGAGGAGCAACATGAAAAAACTTTCCCGCGTACTCCTTATGATCCTGGCGCTCGTGCTGATGCTTTCGGGCACGGCCGTCTGCGCTGCCAATCCGTTTGCTACTTATACCTACTCGTCCGAAGGTCAGGTTCTGACCTCCCCGGCGGCCTACGTCCCGGATACGGTCGTTGACGCCGCCTACATGGGCATCGAAGACGAGCTCGACGACGTGCGCGACCTGTTTGTCGGTCCCGACGGACGCGTATACCTCGTGGACGCCGGCCTCAGCAAGGTCTTCGTACTCGACCGTTACTACAAGCTGCTCTTCACGATCGAAACCTTCGTGAACGAACACGGCGTTCCGGACAGCTTCTCCGGCCCGTGCGGCTGCTTCGTCAACGGCAAGAACATCTACGTCTGCGATACCGACAACAACCGTATCGTCATGTTCGACCTCGACGGCAACTACGTGAAAATCGTACCGAAGCCGGTTTCGAACCTCTTTGAAGAAGGTTCCATCTACAAGCCGGTTGCCTGCGCGGTCGACAACTACGGCCGAATCTTCGTCGTATCTTCCACCACCTATCAGGGTATCATCGTCCTGAACACGGACGGCGACTTCTACGGCTTTATCGGCGCGCAGAAGGTCACGATCTCCCCGCTGCAGATCATCTGGAGAAGATTCCAGACCGAAGAGCAGCGCGCACAGCAGGAAGAATACGTCTCGACCGAATTCAACAACATCACGATCGACTCGCAGAACTTCATCTACGTCACGACTTCCTCGATCGACGCGAATGAACAGCAGGCCGCGATCACGGCGAAGGACAGCTCCTCCGACTACGCGCCTGTCAAGAAACTGAACGCGTCCGGCGCCGACGTCATGAAGCGTAACGGCTTCTATCCGCCGTCCGGCGAAGTCCGCGTTTCCAACCTCACCACGGCTCAGATCACCGGCGCATCGAAGATCATCGACGTCGCGATCGGCCCGGAAGGCACCTGGTCCATCATTGATGAAAAGCGTTCCAAGGTCTTCACCTACGACGAAAACGGCAGCCTGCTCTTCGCGTTCGGTGATAAGAACGGTACGCAGACCGGTAACATCGACTCCATCCAGTCGATCGCCTACCAGGACAAAAAGATCCTGCTCCTCGATAAGACGAACAACAACTTCCTCGTTTTCCGCCGCACCGAATACGGAGATCTGCTCCTGAGCGCGCTGCAGCACGATAACGAGCGTCAGTACGACGTCACGATCGACGACTGGACCGAGATCCTCAAGAGAAACAACAACTTCGACGCGGCCTATATCCAGATCGGTAAGTCTCTCTACCGTCAGGGCCAGTACGAAGAATCCATGGAGTATTACAAGTCCGCGTACGACACGGAAAACTACTCCGAATCCTATAAGGAAATCCGTAAGAACTGGGCGCAGAAGTTCTTCTGGATCATCCCGATCGTCATCGTGGCGATCTGCTGGCTGGTCGCGAAGTTCTTCGGATACGCCGCGAAGGTCAACAAGCGCACTGCCATGAAGGTCGGCCGCAAGAGCCTCAAGGAAGAGCTGCTCTACGCCTTCCACGTCATCGTGCATCCGTTCGACGGATTCTGGGATCTGAAGCATGAGCAGCGCGGTTCCGTCCGCTCCGGCTTCATCATCCTGATCATCACGATCCTCGTATACTTCTACAACACGATCGGTACGGGCTACATCTTCAACCCGAAACCGTCGAATACGTTCAACATCCTCGGAGCCGTCGGCGCGGTCGTCGTTCCGCTGCTCCTCTGGACGATCGCAAACTGGTGTCTCACGACGCTGTTTGAAGGTGAAGGCAGCATGAGCGACATCTTCACGGCCTGCTGCTACTGCCTGACGCCGCTGCCGCTCCTGATCCTGCCCGCTACCATCGCGTCGAACTTCCTCACGCTGAATGAAGGCGGCATCATCACCCTGCTGAAGACGTTCGCGTACATCTGGCTCGGCATCCTGCTCTTCTTCGCCATGATGGTCACGCACGACTACTCGGCCGGCAAGAACGCGCTGACGTGCATCGCCACCATCGTGGGCATGGCGTTCATCATGTTCATCGGCATCCTGTTCTCCAGCCTGATGGCCAAGATCATCAGCTTCGTGACGAACATCATCGAAGAAATCAATTACCGATTGTAAGAGAGGGAAAGGAGTAATAGATATGAAAAAAAGAATAATATCGGCGATCCTGACCCTCATCATGATCTTCTCTTCTCTCGTGATCACGGTCGCGGCTGAAGACGAAACCGAGGCTCCTGAAACCACCGAAACCACCGAAGCCGCCGAAACTGCCGAAACTGCAGAAGCAGCCGAGGAATCGGATCCCGGCAAAGCGGCAGACCCGAACGACCCGTACCTCTCGAAGGTCAACGAGGAAGGCGACCCGCTTTACAACTACCTGCTTTCCCCGTACTACACGGCGGAAGACAAACTCGCTGACATGAAGATGGTGAAGGAGCAGAACG
>JAZUKT010000003.1:0-1505 GCA_045643445.1 Eubacteriales bacterium | reverse complement strand
AGCTGCCGGCTTTGCCTTGATAACGGCGCCAACGAGAGTGTTGAAGTTCTCTGTGAGCTTTTCCGTACCGAAGGATGCTTTTCCGATCGGGCAGTGGATGATGTTGGTCTTGTCGAGACGGTACTCGATCTTACCTGCTTTAGCTTCGGCGACAGCCTTAGCAACATCCATTGTAACTGTGCCTGCCTTCGGGTTCGGCATGAGACCCTTAGGACCGAGAACACGGCCGAGTCGACCGATAACGCCCATCATGTCAGGTGTAGCGATAACTACGTCGAAGTCGAACCAGTTTTCCTTTGTGATCTTCTCAACGAGATCTGTGTCGCCTACGTATTCAGCGCCTGCTTCACGTGCAGCGTCAGCCTTGTCGCCCTTTGCGAATACGAGAACGCGAACCTTCTTACCTGTACCGTTCGGAAGAACAACTGCACCACGAACCTGCTGGTCTGCGTGACGGGAGTCAACGCCGAGGCGGATGTGGATTTCGATTGTTTCGTCAAACTTTGCCTTGGATGTCTGGCAAACCAGATCCATAGCTTCGTTTGCGTCATAGAGTTTGGACTTTTCGATCAGCTTCTGGCTGTCTACGTACTTTTTACCCTTAAACATTATCTTCGCCCTCCTCAGTCTTCAACGACAACACCCATGGAACGGGCGGTGCCTGCGATCATGCTCATTGCTGCTTCGATGGAACCTGCGTTGAGGTCCTTCATCTTTGTTTCGGCGATCTGACGAACCTGGTCCTTAGTGATTGTAGCGACCTTCGTCTTGTTCGGAGCGGGAGATGCTGTTTCGATACCGCAAGCCTTCTTGATGAGAACGGGAGCCGGCGGAGTCTTTGTGATGAATGTGAACGAACGGTCAGCATAAACTGTGATAACAACAGGAATGATGAGACCGATGTCATTCTTTGTTCTTTCGTTGAATTCCTTTGTGAAGTTAGGAATTGCAACACCGTACGCACCAAGCGCAGGACCTACCGGCGGCTGGGGTGTAGCCTTACCTGCAGGAAGCTGAAGCTTGATATAGCCAACAATTTTCTTTGCCATAGCAAATATACCTCCATATGTGGTTTATGACGGGAGACCTCAGAAAAATTTATCTCCCTCCCACTTGATTGACGCGAGTCCGGCGCGCCACGCCTTCGCACGGAAATTCGAGGCATCCGTGCCGTGCAGAATTATTCTGCCGCCTTCTCGACGTATTTCTTGTCGAGGTTTACGGGAATGTCGCGGCCGACCGTGGACACGATTACCGTGACCTCGCCGGTTTCTTCGTTCATTGCGGAGAGCTTGCCGCTGTATCCGCGGAACACGCCATCGATGATGTTGACAGTGTCGCCTACTGCGAATGCCGTAGTTTCGGTTCTGTCGGGTTCATCCTTGATTATGGCAGCGGCTTCTTCTTCGGAAAGCGGAACCGGTTTCGATCCCGGGCCTACAAATCCCGTAACGCCGCTGATATTGCGCACGACATGCCATGTTTCGTCGGTCATGACCATTTTT
>JAZUKT010000002.1:0-4571 GCA_045643445.1 Eubacteriales bacterium | reverse complement strand
CGTAAATCCGTTCTGCTGATAGCGCGTGAGGCGGAATTTTCCCTTGCCGGATTCCTTGAGATGGGAGGCGGTGAAGCCGCTCGCGCCCGCGTAGGAGACGAGCTCAAAATACTGCGTGTCGTAATAGAGATTGGATGTCAGACCCGGCATACGGTTCGACGTATCGTCGGAGCCGAAAAGCTGCTCGGAGACGGTGATGACGTCGCCGACCTTCACGGAGGCGGTATCGCTTCCGTTGACGGTCACGCGGAACTCGAAATCAACGTTCTTCTTTACGGTGAACGGCACGGAGACGACCCGGAACGGCAGCGCCGCATCCTTCCCGCTCACGGCGTCATAGGCGAAGATACCGTTTTCGATGCCGACGGAAAGGGATACATCCTCCGCAAGCAGCCCGTCGCTGACGGTGTAGCTGACGGCGCCGAGTACAAGCTCGCCGTCGTCAAACGCAGTGCAGAAGGGCGTCTCGGTCGCAGCCGCAGCACCTGCCCCGGTCTCATCGTTTTTCACGGCGTTCGCAAACGAACTGACAAAAGAGCCGCGCGTCAAGAGCCCCTGCTCATCGTTTTCGGTCAGGGTGAATTCAAAAGCGCCCAGCGTCGGAGCTTCGACGCTCTCCGGTGCGGCGATGGAGACGGTGACCGTTGCCGTCTCGCCGGGTAAATACTCCGCCTTATCCGCCTGCAGCGTCACGGTGTACTCGTCGGCGGCAAAGGCGCTGACGGACAGGAGCACTGCTATGCAAAGGCAGATCAGCAGGGCGGTCAGGAGCTTCTTTTTCATAGTCTCATCCCTTTCGAGATTGCTTATTCGCGCGTCTCAAAGCGGCGCAGGCTGCTCTCAGAACCGCGGATAAAAGTCCCTTCCGGGACGGAGAGGGAAAATCCCTCTCCGTCCCGGCGTTTCGGTATGTCTTAACCTTCGTCAAGCGTGTGGTTGCCGACGATCTCATTGAGAATCCACAGCACGTCAGCGGTGTTGATCGTGCCGTTGCCGACAACGGCTTCATAGGTCAGCGTGTCGTTGTCGTAGACCTCGCTGTTCACGTCCATCTTCAGGTACTGCTCGCAGGTGATGGCGTAGGAGACCATGACGTTGTTGATGGCTGCGTTGACGGGCATGACGTCGAAGATGTCAACGACGCCGTCGCCGTTCACGTCGCCGCGCTTGCCGCTGAGAGTAACAGCGTCGCCGTCGACCTCGCTGATCTTCGCAGCGATCGCAGCGGCATCTGCTGCGTCATCCACGGGAACGAGCGCCACGTAGCCGGACTTTGCGTCTTCACCCGTGCCGATGGTCGTGTAGATCATCTTCTCGCCGTCGTAAGCGAGGGTCTTGCCTTCCGTAAGCTCATCGGTCTCGATCATGACGAGCTTGTACTGATCGTAGGTGTTGCCCAGGTTTGCGGTGAGATCCTCGCTGTACAGCGGCTCGATGGTTCCGGTCAGTTCGGTGTAGGTGACGGTGATGGGGAGCTTACCCTGCACATCATCCGCATCGACGGTGTACTTGCCGGTTTCCTCATCGTAGGTCACTTCGATTTCCGTGCCGTCCGAATCCTTTACGGTGAGGCCGATGATGATCTCGTCGTCCTCCGGAGCGGCGACCGCGATATCCTCGCCGGATTCAATGAGCTGCTCCTCGCCGTTCACGGTGGCGGTGACGTTGTCGGTGTAGGTCACGGTAAGCGCCGCGGTGACGTTCTCGATCGCAAAGTCAGCAGTCTTGTTTCCATCGACGGTGACTTCGGAGGCGTCGCCGATCTTGTACTTGACGTTGGTGTAGGTGTGGCCCGCGGGAACCGTGACGGTGTAGGACGCACCGACGGCGGTGATGGAGGACTGGCCGTTCACGGTGACAGTGACGTTGTCGGTGTAGGTGATCACGAGCGCCGCGGTAACGTTATTGATCGCAAAGTCAGCAGTCTTGTTTCCAATGAGGATACAATGATTCATATGCCCGGCGGGATCTGCGAACGTGATGCCGACAATCAGAGGAAAGACATATCTGTGAATTTACCGGAGAATATTGTGAGGATGTGATTGAAATTCTGTTGGGTGTTGAGGTAACATTAGAGTGTGAAGTCTGTCCGCTCAGGAATCAATTCAGGACAAACTGTTCGTTCAGAATTGTTTTGCAGAACAACGAATCATTATTATAAGGTAGTGTTCCTATATGAAGCTTCTTTTTATCTTTACGGGCGGCACGATCGGCAGCACGCTCAATAACGGATTTATAAGCACCGATCAGAAAAAGTCGTATAAGCTGCTTGAACTGTACCGCAAACAGTACGCTTCGGATTTTGAATATGATGTGACCGAGCCGTATATTGAGCTGAGTGAGAATAACACCGGCAATACCGTCAAGGCGCTTTGCAGATGTGTCCTTGAAAATGTCGGCAGATCCTATGACGGGATCATTATCACACACGGCACCGATACTTTGCAGTATTCGGCCTGCGCGCTCTCCTACGTTCTCGGACTCAACAGCGTTCCGGTCTGCCTTGTTTCAAGCAATTACCCGGTTGAATATCCAAAATCCAACGGTCTTATCAACCTGCACGGCGCCGTTGAATTTATCATGGGGCAAAACCCGCGCGGGGTATGGGTTTCTTATAAAAATCCCGGTGAAGATCTGAGGATCCACAGAGCTTCGCGGCTTGCTTCCGGTATGGCGTACTCCGATAGAATGAACAGCGTTTACGATTCTTTTTTCGGGTATTTCGATCAGGATATGATCTTTCACAAAAATCCCCGCTATTCGGAAAAAGAGGATGAACTCAAACCTCTTTCGCCGGATGGCCTGTGTGAATTCTGTGAGTCTGTTCTGCGGATCGTTCCCTATCCCGGTATGAAATATCCGAAGCCGGACAGCGATATCAAATATATTGTTCACGACAGCTTTCATTCCGGAACGATCAACTCCAGGCAGTCGGATATCAGGGATTTTATCGCATATTGTAAGCAGAACCGCATTTCGGTTTTTCTTACCGGCATATACGGCGGCGCATCGTATGAAAGCACAAAGATCTATGATAATAGCTTTTTGTATCCGGTGAAGAATATCGCACCGATCTCCGTTTTTATGAAAGTCTGGCTGGCATTCACAAACGGCATCCCGCCCGAAAGCATTATCGGCAAATCTCTCGGCGGCGATGTGTTTTCTGCCGAAGCGGAAGAATAAGCCATGCGCGGATCACAAGCGAATGTGCTCATCTTCGTGTCCCCTCTGCAGCGCACAACGAACCCCGGATACCATCTGGTATTCAGCGGTCGTTCGCATTGACTTAAATAAATACGGCTGATATAATTAAGTAACTGCTTAAATAAATACGGAGGCACTATCGAAACAAATCAGATGCTTAAAGCATTAGGTGAACCGATGCGCTTCAAAATCTACAGTTGTTTATTGGAACGGAAGCACTGTGTGCGTTCCCTGTCTAAAAAGCTCGGTATTACGGAATCCGCGATTTCACAGCATATCAAGGTTATGAAGGAAGCAGGTCTGGTGTACGGAGAGAAATATGGCTATCATATGCATTATCTTCCGTCGCAGGAAGCACTGGATCAGCTTGTGCACTGCTTCACGGAAATGAGAGATCAATCCCTTGCACTGGATCGTAATATGATGAAATGTCAGTGTGAGTATCGGGAGGTGGAGTAAGATGCCGATTCTTATACAGCTGTTCCTCACATTCGCAAAAATCGGGCTGTTCACATTCGGTGGCGGTTATGCCATGATTTCTATGATTGAGAACAATTGCGTGGAGAGAAAAAAGTGGATCACCCACGATGAAATGATGAATGTCACCGTTATTGCGGAATCCACGCCCGGTCCAATTGCCATCAACTGTGCAACCTTTGTAGGCTGCAAGCAGGCAGGATTCATCGGAGCATTGGTTGCCACCTTCGGCATGGTGCTTCCGTCGTTTTTGATCATTTATCTGATCTCCATGTTTCTGGATAATTTTCTGGAAATCGTCTGGATTGCTGACGCCTTTAAGGGCATCAAGATCGCTGTCGGCATTCTGATTCTGGATGCCGGAATTACTATGATCCAAAAGATGCAGAAGAAGCCTTTGCCCCGTGTGATCATGCTTTGTGCCTGCGCAGCAATGCTTATCATCAACATTTTCTCTCTGAACTTCTCCTCGATTGCGCTGATGCTGATTGCAGGTGTTATCAGTCTGATCATTTTCATAGCAAAAGGCGCTCCCGCCCAGAAGGGAGGAAATAAGGCATGATTTATCTTGATTTATTGCTTGGATTTCTTCGTGTCGGATGTTTTGCTTTCGGTGGAGCATATGGAGCCATTCCGTTGATTCGCGACGTGGTACTTTCCTACGGGTGGCTTTCAGACGAACAGCTTTCCTACATGATTGCGGTCAGCGAAAGCACACCGGGGCCTATCATGGTAAACCTCGCTACCTATGTCGGCAGCAGTCAGGCCGGATTCCGGGGCGCAGTACTTGCAACATCCGCCGTCGTTCTTCCGTCGTTTATCATCATTCTGCTTGTGATGATCGTTCTGAAAAATATCATTAAGAACAAGTACGTTCAGGCGATTCTTCG
>JAZUKT010000001.1:0-6369 GCA_045643445.1 Eubacteriales bacterium | reverse complement strand
TGCAGCACCGGTGGAGTTCGGAACGATGTTGGCAGCGCCTGCGCGTGCACGGCGGAGGTCACCCTTTCTCTGGGGACCGTCGAGGATCATCTGGTCGCCTGTGTAAGCATGAACTGTCGTCATGATACCGGAAACGATCGGATATGTGTCGTTAAGTGTCTTCGCCATAGGAGCGAGGCAGTTTGTTGTGCAGGAAGCAGCGGAGATGATCTGGTCATCAGCTGTAAGTGTGTTTTCGTTTACGGAATATACGATGGTCTTGAGGTCGTTGCCGGCGGGAGCGGAGATAACTACCTTCTTTGCGCCTGCCTGGATGTGCGCCATGGACTTTTCCTTGGAGGTGTAGAAGCCGGTGCATTCGAGAACGACGTCAACGTCGAGCTTGCCCCACGGGCAGTCTGCTGCGTTCTTTTCAGCGTAGATCTTGATTTCCTTGCCGTCTACGATGATGCTGTCTTCGGTGGATTCAACGGTGTGCTTGTTTTCGCCGATCTTGCCGAGGAAGGAACCCTGAGCAGTATCGTACTTCAGAAGATGTGCGAGCATAGCGGGGCTGGTCAGGTCGTTGATGGCAACAACTTCGTAGCCTTCAGCGTCGAACATCTGACGGAATGCGAGACGGCCGATACGACCGAAACCGTTAATGGCAACTTTTACGGACATGGTGATTTTCCTCCAAATATATAATATTTATGTTGGGACTCGATCAGGGAGCCGAAACTCCTCTGCTTATATTTTAACCCATTTTTCCGAAATATACAAGAGCTATCGGAGATTTTTTTGTAAATTTACCATTTTCATAAAATTGAGGGAGGAGTTCCCTGTTTTTCGGGCGTTTTGTCAAGGAATCCAAAAAACAAGCCTCACACGACGCGCGCATGAGGCTGATTTTATGTACGGATTCCGTTTTATTCGTCTTCGCGGAGCTCGCCTCTTGCGACGGCTTCCTTTTCGGCTTCCACCTTCGCACGGAAAGCGGCACGGCGTTCTGCGGCTTCTTCCGCTCTCTTCGCCAGTTCCTTCTGTCTCGTGGCGATCGTACGGGTGATCTGCTCGGCGTACTTGTCGATATCGGCGCCGGCGTCCACGCACATTCTGAGCGCTTCCGTTCCGTCGTTCTTCAGGATCGAGAAGATGCAGTACGGGACTTCCACGTCGCGGTCGCCCTTCTTCGTGAGGTGCTTCTTTTCTTCAACGGTCGCCTTGTCAAGTTCCGTGTAGTAGTGGGAACCGGCGATCTCGCTGTCGATGCTCTCGTCAGTCAGAGAGAACCGTCTGCCGAAAATGAAGATCTTTTCGCTCGTGAAGATGAGGTTGCAGCCGGTGAAATAGTTGGTGCGGCTCTGACCGTCGGAACCTTTTTTATAATAGAAGGGTTCTTCCTTCGCTTCAAAATCATAGCCTCTCAGGTTGATCGGCTTCATCATTTTAAGGAAGCTCTTCTCGTAGACTTCGTTTTTCTTTTCGGAGCGTTCCTGCAGATTCTTGATCCGTTCGGAGATCTGGAACTCAAGGTCCGTATCCGTGGATTTGCCGCCGGACGTAAAGACGACTACCGCAAAACCGGCAATCAGAACCAAGAGACCCGGAACGGTCAGGCTTCTGCCGCCCACCATCATGAGAAGTGCGCCGATAACGACGATAGCCCAACCGATCAGCGCGGGAATGGACACCGGGGGAGCGATAAAATATTTGAGGTTACGTTTTGTTTCCATAACGCTTCTCCATTCAGATTAGTAAGGTCGGATAATAACGATTTAATCCTATGATCCGTATTTGTATCATACCACACTCGTGCGGCAATGTCAAGGGAATTCGGCTCCGAAATTCGTCAAAACCGTTTTTTCGACGTTCCTCCGTCAGTTGATGCGGAGCGTGTCGTCGTCCTTTCCCTTTTCAAGGGCGCGGATCTCGACCGTATAGGCGTAATGTTCGTTCACCTGCACCGTCACCTGATCCCCGACGCGGTGTCCGATCAGCGCGCTGCCGAGCGGAGAATCCTTGCTGATGCGGTTATGCAGAATATCGTTGCGGAGCGGTGTGACGAGCGTCACCGTACTCTCTTCCTCTTCATCCGTATCCCAGACGGTCACGGTATCGAACAGGCCGACCGTATCCTCCGCCGACGCATAGCTCACCTCGACGGCATTCTCGAGCATCGCCTGCAGGTAGCGGATCCGGGAATAATTGCGGTTCAGTTCACGCCGGGCACTGCGGTATTCGTCGTTCTCCGACAGGTCGCCGAGCGCGCGGGTACGCTGCACCTCCGCGATGCACTGCGGCGTGACGACCGTCTGCCGGTGCGCGATCTCTTCCTTTATTTTATTGATCTCAACTTTTGTCAGTTCCGTTGCCATGTCCGTACTCCTTCATGACGTATCGTGCGCTTGGCACCGAGGCGTATTATACCACATTTGACGGAGAAAATCAAGCGTGAGTCCGCCGATTCGCGCCTCTTCCGAACGGAATCCGATGTTTTTTAAGAAAATGCTTGACAAAAAGAGAAAATTATGTTATACTGCCCTACTGAACGGGCAAATTTTCTGTCCGTCTCTCTGCCGCCGAAATTCTGAAACGGCGGTCTGAAGTCCATAGGGAGGTAATCACATGGAAAAGATCATCAACTCTTACGAAACCCTCTTCGTCATCGACGCTGATCTGTCTGAAGACGAAACCAAGGCGCTGGTTGAGAAATTCACCAAGCTCATCGCTGACAACGGCGAAATCACCGAAGTCAACGAATGGGGCAAGCGCAAACTGGCGTATCCCATCAACGACAAACCGGAAGGCTACTACGTTCTGGTCAACTTCAAGAGCGAGGGCACGCTCCCGGTCGAACTCGAAAGAATCTTCGGCATCACCGAGGGTATCATGCGTTCGATCGTGATCCGTCACGAGGAAAAGAAATCCACGGCCAAGGCTAAGGTCGCTGCGGCCGAGGAATAATGACCGCCGATCTTACGGAGGATTGAACGATGGCAAACTTCAACTTTAACAAGGTTATCCTGGGCGGCCGCCTCACGGCTGATCCCGAACTGAAAACCACCCCGTCCGGCATTTCCGTCACATCCTTCACGATTGCTGTCAATCGTCGGTATGCTAAAGGAAACGGCGAGGAATCTCAGGCCGATTTCTTTAATGTTACTGCATGGAGACAAACTGCCGAATTCGTCACCCGTTATTTCCGTAAGGCCAGCTCCATCTGCGTTGTCGGTTCTCTCCAGACGAGAAACTGGACCGATCAGGCAGGCGTGAAGCACTACGCTACGGAAATCGTGGCCGATGAGGCCTTCTTCGTGGACGCCAAGAGCGAAAGCCCGATCGCCGTCCAGCAGGCCGCCTCTTCATACGTACCCGAAGGCTACGGATCCTTCGGTGCGCCTCAGCAGACCGGCGCTTTCCAGAGCCAGTCCGCTCCCAAATTTGAAGAATTATCCGATGATGAGGAACTGCCGTTCTGACGCAGTCCCACCCAACATTTTATAGGAGGATTTTGTAATGGATACCGAAAAGACCGAAGTTGTTGCAGAGGAAACCGCTCCTGCTGCTGAAAGAACCGAAAGACCCGAGAGAAGCGACAGACCCGCTCAGCGCCCGAACCGCATGAGAAGAAAGAAAGTCTGCGCGTTCTGTGCCGACGGCGTTGACGAAATCGACTACAAGGATACCGTCAAACTGAGAAAGTTCATCTCCGAAAGAGCCAAGATTCTTCCGAGAAGAATTTCCGGTACCTGCGCTAAGCACCAGAGACAGCTGACCATCGCCACCAAGCGTGCCCGTCACATGTCCCTGCTTCCGTACATCTCCGACTGAGTTTGTACCGATCACGGCCCGTTTGTTGCAGCCGTACTGCAGCAGACGGGCTTCTTTTTTGCCTTCCGAACCGGGTAAAAATCGTCATAATGACTATTGACAATATAATTATAAGAAGGTAAAATAGATGATAGTTGTTTTTTCATCTTTCCGGAACGGAGGAATACCCATCTTATGCTGAAACGATTCATGCGCTGCATCGGCGAGTACAAATTCGTTACGATTATCACGCCGGTCTTCATGCTCGGTGAAGCGCTGATCGAGTGCCTGATCCCCTTTATCATCGCCAATCTGATCAACGACATCAACGCCGGCTGCGAACTTTCCAAAATCGTCAGAAGCGGCGTGATTCTCTTTATCATGGCGTGCATTTCGCTCTGCTTCGGCGGTCTGGCCGGATTCACCGCGTCCAAGGCGTCGGCCGGTTTTGCGAAGAATATGCGCCACGACATTTTCGAGAAAGTGCAGAGCTTCTCCTTTGAGAATATCGACAAGTTCTCCTCTGCCTCCCTCGTCACCCGTATGACCACCGACGTCGGCAACGTGCAGATGTCTTTCATGATGATCATCCGCGCCGCGATCCGCAGTCCGCTGATGTTCCTCTTCTCGATCATCATGTCCTTCATCATGGGCGGCTTCCTCGCCTCCACGTTCGTCATCGTCGTGCCGATCCTCGTGTTCGGTCTGCTGCTGATCGCGAAAAAGGCGATGCCCACTTTCCGCGCCGTTTTCCGCAAGTACGACAAGCTGAACGAATCCATTGAAGAAAACGTCATGGCCATGCGGACGGTCAAGGGCTTCGTGCGTGAAGAATACGAAAAGAAGAAATTCGGCGATGCCGCTGAAAATATCCGCCGCGACTTCACGAGAGCGGAACAGATCGTCGCTTTCAACAACCCGCTGATGCAGTTCTGCCTCTACTTCAACATGGTCTTCATCATGCTCGTCGGCTCGAAGATCATCATCTCGACGAGCGGCGCCACCATCGACGTCGGTCAGCTCTCCGCCATGCTCACGTACGGCGTGCAGATTCTCATGTCGCTGATGATGCTCTCGATGATCTACGTCATGATCACGATCTCCGCCGAATCCGCCCGCCGTATCGACGAGGTACTGACGGAAGTCCCGGCGCTCAAGAATCCCGAACATCCCGTCACGACCGTTTCCGACGGCTCGATCGACTTTGATAACGTCAGCTTCAAGTATTCCGCCAAGGCTGAAAAATTCGCCCTCGCAGACATTGATCTGCACATCCGTTCCGGCGAAACGATCGGCATCATCGGCGGCACCGGCTCCAGCAAATCGACGCTGATTCAGCTGATCTCCCGTCTGTACGACACGACCGAAGGTTCCGTGAAGATCGGCGGCGTGGACGTGCGTGACTACGATATGACCGTACTCCGTGACGCCGTGGCGGTCGTTCTCCAGAAGAACGTCCTCTTCGCCGGCACGATCAAGGAAAATCTGCGCTGGGGCAATCCCACGGCGACCGACGAAGAACTTGAAGAGGCCTGCCGTCTCGCTCAGGCGCACGATTTCATCGAAAGTTTCCCGGACAAATACGACAGCATGATCGAGCAGGGCGGCACGAACGTCTCCGGCGGTCAGAAACAGCGTCTCTGCATCGCACGCGCGCTCCTCAAGAAGCCGAAGGTGCTCATCCTCGACGACTCCACGAGCGCCGTTGACACGAAGACCGACGCCCTCATCCGCAAGGGCTTTGCCGAATACATCCCGACGACCACCAAGATCATCATCGCCCAACGCCTCGCCTCCGTGGAGAGCGCCGACCGCATCGTGATCATGGACGGCGGCCGCATCGTTTCCGTCGGCACGCATGACGAACTGCTCGCGTCGAGCGACATCTACCGCGAGATCTACGAGCAGCAGACGAAGGGAGGCCGCGATCATGAATAAAGAAAATCCGAGAAAGATCACGCCTCAGAAGAAACAGACGCTCGGGCGCGTCCTGAAAATGCTCGTGAAGGCCTACCCGGTACTCGTACCGCTGACCGCCGCCTGCATCCTCTTCTCCGCCATCGTCTCCTCCATGCCCGCGCTCTTCCAACAGAAGATCATCGCCATCATCGAAAAATGGTGCGATCTCGGCGACTGGCCTGCCGCCAAGGCGGAGATCATGCCGCTCATCTGGCTCCTGATCGTTCTTTACGTCATCTCCATCATTGCGATGATCACCTATCAGCTCATGACCGCGTCGCTCACGCAGGGCTTCCTCTGCAAGCTCCGCCGAACGATGTTCGACAAGATGCAGGATCTCCCGATCCGCTACTTCGACCAGAACCGCACCGGCGACATCATGAGTTACTACACGAACGATATCGACACGCTGCGTCAGCTCGTCTCCGGCTCCATCCCCTCGCTGATCCAGTCCGGCGCGGTGGTGCTGGTGGTATTCTCGATCATGCTGTATTTCAGCATCTGGATGACCCTTGTGCTGATCCTCGGCATCGTTGCAATGGTGTTCGTCACCAAAAAGATCGGCGGCGGCTCGGCCAAGTATTTCGGCCTGCAGCAGCGCTCCGTTGCCGCAACGGA